>NZ_CAUVXI010000032.1:10435-35137 GCF_963555845.1 Protofrankia sp. Cas8
GCGTGCGCGTCGAGTAGTCGGGCTGGCGCGTCGCGTGCGATAACCCGGCCATGCGACATGATGGCGACGTCGTCAGCGAGCCGTTCTGCCTCTTCGATGTAGTGGGTTGACATCAGTACGGTCACTCCGCCGGTGCGTAAGCCGGCGATCAGGCTCCACAGTTCCTGGCGGACCTGCGGGTCGAGTCCCACCGTGGGCTCGTCGAGCAGGACGAGCTGGGGACGGTGGACCAGCGCCCGGGCGACCAGTAACCGTCGTCGCATCCCGCCGGAGAGGTTCGCGGTCACCGTGTCGGCGCGATCGACCAGGTCTGCGAGGGCCAGCGCCCGATCGACCGCGCCCCGGCGCTCCCGGGCGGGTACCCGGTACAGCCGGGCGAACACGGCGAGGTTCTGTCGGACGGTGAGCTCGGTGTCGAGGTTGTCCTCCTGTGGCACCACGCCCATCACCGCTCTGGCCTGCTTGGATGCGCCCGGCACGTCGTAGCCGAGGATGGTGATCCGGCCGCTGTCGGCGATCGACTGGGCGGTCAGCATCCGCATCGTGGTGGACTTGCCGGCGCCGTTGGGCCCGAGCAGGCCGAGACAGACCCCGGCGGGAACGTCAAGGTCGAGACCGTCTACCGCGGTCAGGCTTCCGTAGCGCTTCACCACTGCCCGCATGGAGATCGCGGGCGCTGCGCCTTCGGATGGTTTCCCGCCCCCCGGTTCCGCACCGGTCGCGGTCGCGGTCGAGCTCACCGGCTGGAAGAGGGACACCAGCCGACAGTAACCCGTACCCGACCACCTGCCATCTCCTTTTCCGGTCGATCGGATGTCGATCGGATGCCCACGGCGGTCCCGGGCGCGATACTTGCCCCGCGGCCGGCGCGCGACCAGCACGAGGATCCGCCAACCGTACGTGGCTTCAGGTACCTGGACGTATCATGACATAGCTGGACGAGCCGACAGGAGTTCTCCCATGCGCAACCCGAAGGACTTCTTCGCTCCGCTCGCGGTGGGCGCGCCGGCGCCGCTGCGGGAGCTTCCGCAGCGGCTCTCCCGTGTGATCCACTTTTTCGACCCCAGTAACGCGAAGATGGCATCGAAGGTCCCGGACATCCTGCCCCGCCTCGACGTGGTGCTGGGCAACCTCGAAGACGGCGTCCGGGCCGATGCCAAGATCGCGGCCCGGGAGGGCCTGGCGAAACTCGCCGCCGCCACGGAGTTCGGCGACACCCAGCTGTGGACGCGGGTGAACAGCCTGGACTCACCATGGGGCCTCGACGACCTGCTGACCCTCGTCCCGGCGATCGGTCACAAGCTGGATGTCATCATGGTGCCCAAGGTCGAGGGCGCGGAGGACATCCACTACGTCGACCGTCTGCTCGCCCAGCTCGAGGCGAAGGCGGGGCTCACCCGGCCGCTGCTCGTCCACGCGATCCTGGAGACCGCGCGCGGTGTCGCCAACGTCGAGGAGATCGCCGGGGCGAGCCCGCGGATGCAGGGCCTCTCGCTCGGGCCGGCAGACCTCGCCGCGGACCGACGGATGAAGACGACCAGGGTCGGTGGCGGGCATCCGGGATACCTCGTGCGCCAGGACCCGTCGGCGACCGACCCGGACGCGCCGCGCGCCACATACCAGCAGGATCTGTGGCATTACACGCTTGCCCGCATGGTGGACGCCTGCGCGGCCAACGGGATCCTGCCGTACTACGGGCCGTTCGGTGACATCGCCGATGTGGTGGCCTGCGAGGACCAGTTCCGCAACGCGTTCCTGCTCGGCTGTGTCGGCGCCTGGAGCCTGCATCCGGTGCAGATCGACATTGCGAAGCGGGTCTTCAGCCCGGAGCCCGCCGAGGTTGCCTGGGCTCGACATGTGATCGATACGATGGGTGACGGGACCGGAGCAATCATGGTGGACGGCAAGATGCAGGACGACGCCTCGGTCAAGCAGTGCAAGGTTGTTCTGGACCTCGCGCGCACCCTGGCCGCGCGTGACCCGCACCTGGCTGTGGCCTATGGCTTCGCAGACCTGGTTGACCCGGTGAGGCAGGACGCCCGATGAGCACCTCGCCAAGCTCCTCGCCGGGCACACCGGCAGGCATCTCGGCGCCCGCCTACCGGCCGCGTCGCTCCGTCCTGTACATGCCCGCGGCGAACGAGCGGGCGTTGGAGAAAGCGCGCGGCATTCCGGCGGACGCGCTGATTCTCGACCTGGAGGATGCCGTCGCCCCGGACGCCAAGGAGGCCGCCCGGGAACGGGCCTGCGCGAAGGTTGCCGAACAGGCCTACGGCGGGCGCGAGGTGACCATCCGCGTCAACGCTCTGGACACGCGCTGGCATGCGGACGATCTGCGTGCCGCGGCGGCGGCCGGCCCGGACGCCGTGGTCGTGCCGAAGATCTCCTGTGCCCAGGACGTGCATGCGGTCGAGAAGAGCCTCCAGGCTGCGGGTGCGCCCGACCGCACCATGATCTGGGCGATGGTCGAGACTCCGGTCGCGATGCTGCACGCCGAGGAGATCGCCCGGGCCTCGCAGCGGCTCGCCGTCCTGGTGATGGGCACCAACGACCTGGCCAACGAGCTGCACGCCGAGCACGTCCCCGGCCGGGCGCCGCTGCTGTCCGGGCTCGGGTTGTGCCTGCTCGCGGCCCGTGCCGCCGGGGTGGCCATCCTGGACGGGGTCTTCAACGACATCCGCGACCTCGACGGGTTCGAGGCGGAGTGCCTGCAGGGGCGACAGCTGGGCTTTGACGGCAAGACGTTGATCCACCCGGGGCAGGTTGAGCCCTGCAACCGGGCGTTCGCGCCCACCGACGTCGCGCTCGAGGAGGCCAGGAACATCGTCGCGGTCTGGGAGGAGGCGTTGGCCTCCGGCCGTGGTGTCGCCACCGTGAACGGCCGGATGATCGAGAACCTGCACGTGGACAACGCCCGGCGCATCATCGCGGTCAGCCGGGCCATCGAGGAACTCGACCGGGAGGCCGCCGCCCGTGCGGCTGCGCATTAGCCATTCCTGGGCTGCGGTTATCGCTACGCGGTTATCGCTACGCGGTTATCGCCGCTGCGATGACCGCGTAGCGTACAAGAGTTCCCACTGTAAGTCGGCATGCGAGGGTGGATATCCGGAGTTGAACGCCAACTGGTACTGATGTGATTACATTACGTCGCACGGTGTCGTCTGTTGGTGATGTTGTTGACATCGGCGGAACCGGTGGTCGGTATCCACCTGGCAACGTGCCGGACGGAACATGGAAGATACCCGGGTGGCGCACATCGTTCCGGGCTTCACCTTCCGGCCAGTTCGTAACACCGACGGCGACGCGATCCGTCCGATCGGACTTGTTCTGCACGTCCAGCAGGGCAACGGAGGCCTGTTCGGCTGGTTCGACAACCCCGCCTCCCAGGTGTCGTCCACGCTGTGGGCCGGCAAGGCGGGGCAGCGCGAGCAGTACGTCCCCTCGGATGTCCGGGCGTGGGCGCAGGTAGTCGGCAATGCCAACTACGACTCGATCGAGACCGAAGGTTTCGACACCGAGCCGCTGACCGACTCGCAGCTCGAGACCGTCGCGCAGGCATACGCCGATGGTGCGCAGACCTTCGGCTGGGCGCTGACCGTCACCCACACCCCGGGCAGCTCGGGGCTGATCCTGCATTCGGACGGGGGCGCCGCCTGGGGTGGTCATTTCGGCTGCCCTGGGACGCTGCGCGCGGCGGCCGCGGAACGGATCATCGCCAGGGCGACGGAGATCGTGCGAGGGCCGCAACCCGTCGCCGCCATCGTCCCGGTCGTCAGCCCCGGGGGTGGGGGCGGGGGTACCGGTGCGGACGCGAGCGGACGATCGCGGGCACGGGTGCAGGCCTTGCAGCGGGCCGTGCATGTGGCCGTGGACGGCATCTGGGGGCAGGTGACCGACGCCGCCATCCAGGCTGTCCGGGCGAACCACCACACCCGCGCGGAGCAGGCTGCGGTGGGCACGACCGTGGACGGCATCTGGGGCCCGCGCTCGCAGGCTGCGTACATCGCGACGGTGCGGGCGATCCAGGCAGCTCTCGGCGTCGGTGTCGACGGTGTCTGGGGCCCGGTGACCGACAGGGCGTTCGTCGCCGCACGGGGCGCCAGCTTCACCGGTTAGAGCGGGTCCGGTGGATACCGGTCTCGATCCCGGTCTCGATCCTGATCGCCGTCGTCGTGCTGATCCCATTCGGCGACGAGCGCGTCCCAGCTGAGGTACCGCGCCACCGCATAGGCCGGCGACACGACGCCCCGGGGGTCGAGCACGGCCACCGGGTATCCCAACTGCGCGCGGTACCCGCGTTCGGTGACGACGAGCCGCCCACCGAGCCGGGCCGCGCCCACGACAATGGGCCGTGATGTCCAGGTCGGGGCGGCTGCGTCGGCCAGCGCCCGCGCGCAGAGCCACGCGTACAGCCCGCAGACACAGTCCTCGCTGGGCATCCTCGGGTGCGGCGCCATGGGGACCCGCAACATCCGGCTGCTGAGGTCGTCACGCTGTGCCCGCAGGCACAGTGCCCTGGTGACGCCGTCAGGGCGCCACAGCAGCAGGTCGGGCGGGAACGGCGACCATGGCGTCCAAGCCGGCCGGAGCTGGCCGTGGGCGTCCACCGCCCACTGGCGCCACCCGATGACGCTCATGTGCCTGCCGGTACAGGTTCGGGTTCGGCTTCGGGTCCGGCCGGCACGGGAACCGCGAGCGGTTCTTCGTCCGGCCAGCTGATCGGTTCGTCCTCCACGATGCGCACCGGCTCACCCACGTTTGCCATTCGCCTACGGTCCCTCCGCCGGGCGTGTCGGTCAATCGCCGGCCAACCTCCATCCGCGGCTTGTCGGTTTTCCACCGGTTTCACACCGGTTTCCCACCGGTTTCACACCGACGGCCAGCCTGTGGGTCTGGCGTCAGTGCAGGCGCAGAATCTGCAGGCCGTGGTCGACCAGCAGGCCTGGAAGGTGACGGACGGTCGCGGTCGCCTTGGCACGCTGATCAGGTGACAGGTCGGTCCAGTCGCGCAGCAGGTTGTGCTGTTTGCGGCTGTCGTCGCGAACCGGGGCGAAGGTCCATCCCGCCCTTCGTCGCTCCGCACACCAGCGCTCGTGTTCGAACCGGGCGAGCATGTCCGTTTCGGCGGCGGTGAAGGCGAAATCGGTCATCGGGTGGGTCATCGGGATGACGACCGCGTTGACCGCGTTGAGTTTGGCACCGATTCCCTCGGCCTGACTTCGGTTTGCCGCCCGCAGGTCCGCGCGTAGGGTCTCCCACGGCTGCATCGAGTCGGTTCCGCCGATCGTGGCGCCTTTTTCCTGTTCATCGACCAGGTACTGGCCGTGGATGGCGCGGGCCAGGGCCGTCAGCGTGTCATTGTGCAGTTCGCCCGGTTCCGCCGCCTCGCCCATGACTGCGAACACCCGCACCTCTCCCGGCCCGGGATCGAGTAGATGGGGATTGAGCAGGTCGCCGAGAGCGGTTCGTTGCCCGACACAGACCGTCACGGTCTGCCCGGTGCCCGCGGCGCCGCGGACCATGTTCAGCCCTCTGCGCAGCGCGGCATCCTCATCCTGATCGCAGAGAACCAGGTGTCGTATAGCTGGTATTTCCGGTGTATCCACCGTAGCCGGGATAAGAATTTCCCATGGAATCGTCGCGAGATCGAAGCTCTGCGCGGCCTCATCCTTTGCCCGGGGCGCACAGTGCGCGTCGACCGGCCGGTAGCGTTGTCGAAGTTCAGTGAGCTGGGACGAGGCGTTCGTGTCGATGAGAACGAGCGGGAGCGGCGGACCGCCGGCACGGACCCGCCACAGCCTGGCCAGTTCCACGACGAGCGCGCGACCGAACGGGCCCAGGCCGACGACCGCGATCGACGGCACCGGATCGTCGGAACCAAGATGGGGCTCCAGGATGCGGGCGGCGAGCGTGCGCGCGGCGAGTTCTTCCGGCGTGAAGAAATCCAGCCGGAACTTCGATGCCGATGACAACCCCACCCGGCGTGCCTTCAGCGCGAGCGCCAGTTCACCGTCGGCCAGCCGTGCATAGCAGGCGAGTGGCTCGTCCCGGTCGGGTTCCTGCTCGGCGAGCGCGCCCACGGCAGCCACCGTCGCGGCGGTGGCTGCGCTGTCCGGCAGGCAGGCGTACACGGTGGCCGCTCGGGGCACACCCGCGGCACGCAGCACAGCCTGGTCCCAGGCATCGCCGATGACGACGAGCGCCGCGCTCTGGACGAGCCCCTCGGCGCGGTCCAGATCGGGGTCTGCGCTGATGACGACCACCTGGACGCCGGCGGCCCGAAGGCGGCGGACGAGCGTCATCGCGAACAGGTCGTCGCCGATGACGACCGCGTGGTCCCGGGCCCGGCGGGCCATCCACCGGTGACGCCGGTCGGTGAGCAGGTTCCACACGGACACGGCCACGCCGTACGCGGTCGCGAGCGGAGCCAGGAAGCGGGCGAACTCCAACGGCAGCGGGAATGGGCCGCCGTTCTGCAGGGGTTCGGCGCCTAACAGGAACAGCTGTGCGTCGAAGTAGACGACATCCGCGGCGGTGTAGCCACACGGCGCTGAAGCCGGTGGCGGGCACTGGTCGGCGGACCTGCTCAGCTGCGCCAGCCCCCACGCACCCAGGATTGCCGCCACCGTGAACAGCACGCAGAACGCCGGCCATAGAACGCGACCGGCCTGCCGTTGTTCTGTCGGCCGTGCTGGCTGCGTTGTCACCACAGCGACACCGTAGCGAAGCCAGCTCGTCCCGACGGCCTGTTTACGTCGGACTGCCGGGTCAGCGATCTGGTCGGTTAGCGATCTGGTCGGTTAGCGATCTGGTCGGTTAGCGATCTGGTCGGTCCGCGATCTGGTCGGCGTAGTCGGTGAGGATGTCACCGAACACCCCGGCGTCGCCCTGGCGGTTCCAGAACGCGGTGGCAGCCTGAACCGCGTCCGCGCCTGCGTGCAGGAAGTCGACGACGTCGCGTCCATCGGTGACCCCGCCGACTCCGATCAGTTCGACCGCTTCGGGCAACAGCCGCCGCAGCTGCCGTATCTGACCCAGCGCCATGGGCTTGAGTGCGGGTCCGCCGAGCCCGGCCAGCTCGACATCGATGACCGGACGGTTCGCCTGGGTCAGAGCGAAGGCGTTGGGAAAGGTGTTGACCGCGCAGACGAAGCGCGGCCCGGATGGCTCGCGGGACAACGCCCCGACAAGGTCTGCGAGTTCGGCCAGGCCGGCCGGATCCGAGAACGGCGAAATCTTGATGCCGAAGGGCGGTGGTCGGTACGTGCCCGGACGCGTGCCGGCGACGGCTTCGAGTGCCTGGCCGACCTGAACGCAGATGGACCTGGTCTGGCCGTGGTCAAAGCAGGCGATGCGTTTCTGCGTGCCACCGTCCCACACGTTCGGGCAGGCCAGGTTGAGTTCGATGACATCGGCGCCGGTCAATGCCACATCATGTGCCGCGCGGGCGTATTCCGGCGCGCTGAATCCCGCGATGCTGACGATGAGTGGCTTGCCGGCTTCGTGCGCCAGCGAGACCATTTTTGGCAGGTGCTCGCGGTAGTATTCAAGCCCTGGGTTCGGCAGACCGAGCGCATTGAGCGAGAAGAAAGCGTCGGTGTGGTAGACGTTACCGCCGTTGCCGGTGCGGGCCTGCTCGGTGATGGAGCCGACGACGACCGCCGCCACGGCGGATCGGGCCAGCGTGTCGACGTCGTCGAGGCTCTTGCAGGTACCCGCGGCGTTCATGAGCGGATGTTCAAGCTCGATGCCGCAGAGGCTGGTCATGACGACAGTCTTCCCTTCCTGACGCGCGCCTGCTCGGCTGCCCTCCGCCGGGTGCGGTGCGCGACCGGGATTCGACGCCGGGTACGCGTTTACTTCGCCGGGGAGCGTCGATGAAGACAGTGCGGGCCATGGACCGGCCGGCTACGGATCGAAGGAGAGGATTGACGATGGCGAGCGGCGGAACGGAATTCAGTGACGTTGCCTATGATCTGATCTCCGTGCAGTACCACGCCCTGCGGGGTTGCCACGAATACGAACAATTTGCCCGGGACGCGGAGAACGACGACCAGCGGGAAATCGCCGAGTTTTTCCGCGATATCATGAAGCAGGACGCCGATCGCGCGGCGGCCTGCCATCGTTACCTGTCGAGGCTGTCGGGCAGGTCCCCGGCCGGCTCGGGCGTCCGATAAGGCTTGTTGGCAGTAAGGCTTGTTGGCAGTAAGGCTTGTTGACCGCGGGCCGGCCGTGGCACGATGCGGTTGATCAGAACCGGACGGTTTCGACGTCCTCGCCTCCGTGCAGCGCCCGCCAGAGATCGCCAACCGAGTTGTACCGCTGTCGTTTGGGCAAGGTGAGGAGCGAATTGACCAGCTGGTCCGGGGCGTTGTGGCTGCGCAGGCTGTGCACGAGCTGAGCCGCGCGAGCGGGGAAGTCGTGCCGGTCGAACCATCGGGCGAGCTCGGCTCGGGCATCCGCGGCCGTGTTCGCGCCGGCGGTGCGATCGGCACCTGAGGTGTCCGGCATGAGGGCTACCTGAGGCTGGTCCTCTCCCGGGGGCTCGGCGGAGCGCCAGTCCTCGGTGCGAGTCTCCCGGCGTGCCCGGACGATCCCGTCCACCTCGTGGGCAAGGTTGTCGTCCCTGATCGGACCGTGTTTGGTGCTTCCGCGCTGCATCGGCTTGGTCAACTCCTCTTCGCTGGTCACCGGTCCACGCTGGTCACCGGTCCACGCTGGTCACCGGTCCACGCTGGGGATCGTCCGGGCGCACTTGTCGACTGGGTCTGATCCACCTGCCGCCAACCGCCGGGTCGTCCGGAGACGGATCTATGTCGATGGTCGTGCCGGGGGCCGTTCCGACGCCGCGAGGCGATCGGGGATCGGGGACCGGGGATCGGGGATCGGTGGAGGCAGATCAGATCATGGTAGGGGGCCGGGAATGTCCGGTCCTGGCTCGCGTCCCGGTATGTCGGGCGCAGGGTCGGGATCGGGGATGTCGGGTCCCGGTATGGGCGTGTCGGGCCACGGGCCAGGCTTCGGGACGTCCGGCCCGGGTGTCGGTTCTGGTCTCGGCGTTGTGCCGAGCGGCGGATCGGCCGCGCTCCGTACCAGGCCGTCGCCGTATGCCACGACCATCGTCACGATGCGTCCTCCCTTCACGATGCGTCCTCCTTGTTGAGGCGACCGGAGGTTGGTCACGTGGGTCGTGTTGACTCCTGCCACCTTCCACGGAAAGGACACCTTGAACCACCTGACCCATAGTGGTTGAAATCTTGCGACTCGTAGGCGGTACCCGGGTCGGGGCGCATGGAAAGGTCGCCCTTCGGGGTGTGCCGAGCATGGTCGAGGGGGATGGGAAGGACAGGGCGGCGCCGACGGTCGCGCGGCTGGTGGTGGCTTCCTTCGCGTCCGGAGGAATCCGGGCTGTACCCGCCGGACGGACTTGTACGGTATCGGCCGGTATTACGACCTTTAGTCATATTTAGATCATATTTTACCAACAACATTACGGGCTGGTCGTCGGAGGTCCCGACTCGTGACGTTCGGGACGCTGACCAGGGGTCCAGGCCCGGGAGGTGAGCGTCGATGACGGACGTACTCAGCGTCGTCAGCGCACCGCCGGTAACGGTGGAGCGGACCAGGACGATTCGGGAAGCGGCGCAGGAGATGGACCGCCACGGGGTGGGTGCGCTTCTCGTCACGGACCATGAGCGTCTGGTCGGAATTGTGACAGATCGGGATATCGTGCTGCGCGGTCTCGCCCGTGACATCGCGGTGGAGACCGCTGTCGGGCAGGTGATGACGACCGATGTCCTCACCCTGTCGGTGGGTGTGGAACTGGCGCGCGCGTACGAGGTGTTCCGGGACCATGCTCTGCGCCGGCTGCCGGTCCTCGACGGTGACCAGATCGTCGGCGTCCTGTCCGTCGACGATCTCCTGATACGGGACGCGCGGCGAATCGAGGATCTGATCCGGCCGCTCGCTCAGGAGGTCATCGCCCGCCATCGCCGGACCCCGGTCGCCGGGGTGGGCGCAGGCGCTCACGCCGGTGACGGTGCCACCACCGACGCATCGCGTCGGCTGGTCCGGGCACACCCAGGTGACACTCTGGTCATTCACGGGCGGACTCTGGGTAGGCCGGAAAGGTTTGGAGAGATCATCGAAGTGCGGTCCCCGTCCGGTGATCCGCCGTTCCTGGTCAGTTGGTCCGATTCGGAGCACGTCACCTTCACCTACCCCGGTCCGGATGCCGAGGTGCGTCCGCGTGTCGCCGACGAGGCCGCCGCCACCGGTGGTAAGGCCGCTAGCGGTAGCGGTCGCAGTACCGGTCGCAGTACCGGTGGCAGCACCGGCGGTGGCAACGGTGACGGCAGGGGGTGACGGTGCCCGAATTGTTCGTTGACCGGCGGTCGGCCGGCCGGGCTCTGGCCGAGTCCCTGGCCGGCCACACCGACCGGGGCGATGTCGTCGTCCTCGCCCTGCCCCGGGGGGGAGTGCCGGTCGCCTTCGAGGTCGCCCAGCGGCTGCGGGCGTCCATGGACGTCTTCCTCGTCCGCAAGCTCGGTGCGCCCGGTCATGCCGAGCTTGCGATGGGGGCGCTGGCCACCGGTGGGACGCTCGTCCGCAACGACCAGGTGATTCGTGGTCTCGGTATCGGCGAGGAGATGATCGACCGGGTGGTGGACACCGAGCGCCGCGAGCTTGACCGGCGGGAACACGCCTACCGCGACGACCGGGCGCCCCTCGACGTCACCGGTCGTGTCGTCCTGCTCGTCGATGACGGTATGGCTACCGGAGCCACGATGCGTGCTGCCATCGACGCGGTCCGCCGACGCCGGCCGGCCCGAGTGATCGTTGCTGTGCCGGTGGCCTCCGAGCGTGCCTGCCAGCAGATGCGGCTCATTGCCGACGGCGTTGTCTGCCTCAGTACGCCGTCGACCTTCTTCGCCGTCGGCCAGTACTACGCCGACTTCGCCCAGACGACCGACGACGAGGTCCGGGAGCTGCTCGGTCTCGCTCTGGCGTGATGCCTGTGCGATCTGCCGGCGGCGCGAGGATGTTCGTCCGCGCCCGCTGCCAGCCCGCTGGTCGTCTTTGCCAGTGCTGGTTCCGGTCGGTGCTGGTTCCGGTCAGTGCTGGGCGAACTGCGACGCGGTCGATTGAACCGTCGTCGGGCTGAGCGTGATTCCGGAGTTGACGATCTGCTGGCCGTAGATGTCGGTCACCCGGACGGTGAACGGGCCCGCGCCCAGGCCGTTCGGCGCGAGGAAGTAGTTGTACTGTTCGCGTGGCAGTGCCTGCCAGATCCCGTTGACGCTGATCTCGAGCGAGACCACTGGGTTGCGGTGGTTGCGCGGTTGGATGGCCAGCCAGTAGGCGGACGACCCTTCCTTGATCCGGTACTGCAGGTTACCGATGTTCGCCGGGCTGATCAGCTGCCAGGAAATCGGGACCCGCCCGGCCACCGGGTCGGCGATGGTCGCGAACGCCTCCGGGCTGAAGTCGATGTCACCCGGCTTGCACTCGGGGCAGCGGTCGACGATTTTCACCACGACGGTGCCGCGGGGGCCGGTGGCGCGGACGTAGCCGCCGCACATCCGCGCGTTTTCGTAGTCGGCCTCGTTGAGAGCCGCATACGCGTGGCCTGGTTCCAGGCCGGCGCCCTCGTAGAGGCAGTTCCCCGTGCCGTCGCCGAGTGTGTAGAACGTGCCATCGCCGGTGTAGGTGACGCCGGGCCTGATCCGGCCGGGAGTCACCGGTGTCGACCCCTGCCCCGGTGGCTGCGTTGCCGGCCGGGTGGCCGCCGCGCTGCCTCCCGGTTTCACGGTCGGGGTCGCGGAGTGGGTCGTCGTCGCCGGTGGCACCTGGGTCGCCGTGGTCGCCGATGTCGGCGCGGATGACGAGGCGGGCTGAGTGCTCGGCGGCGTGGGCCGCGGATCACTTGGTGCCCCGGGGGCCTGCGCAGACGTCGCGGTGATGGGTACCGGCTGGCTCGTGAGCTCGGTCGGCTGGCAACTGGTGATGATGCTGAGCACAGCCGCAGTACCGGTGAGCACGGCAACGGCGGAATACCAGTGCAACCGCGCCGGCAGCGATTGTGTTGCCCGGCGGTGGCGTGGCATGGATGTGCCGGCAGGTGGTGACTGGGTCAAGACCCCTCCGTGGCCATGGACGGGAAGTACGACTCCCCGTCGCTGCGATCCCCACCCAGCGCCACGAACCTTAGCTGGGTGGATTCCACCCAGTCCACACCGTTTGCGTCACTTTCACATTAGGAGTTCATCTGTAGCTTTTCTGTTGATTTTCCGTTGGCGAGCGATCTCTGATCGGCCTATGCAGGCGGCGAGGTTGCCGAAGTTGCCGAAGCCGCTGGAGTTGTCTGTGTCTGTGTCTGTGTCTGTGTCTGGGCCGGAGCGGGTGTCGGCGCGGGGGATGCCGTCGGCGCTGCGCCAGCGGCCCCGGCCGAGGTGGCGGCGGACGCCGGGGTCGGCGCTGGGGCAGCCGTCGGGGTAGTGCTCGCCGGTGCCGGTGCCGGTGCCGGTGCCGGCGTGGGTGTTGAAGATGGCGTCGGAGCAGGCGTCGCTGTCGGAGCGGGCGTGGCAGTTGGAGCGGGCGTGGCAGTTGGCGCCGGCGACGGCGTGCTCTGTGTCTGCTGATTGTTCAGGCGTTCGGCGAGACTTGTCAGTCGGGCCCGCGCTTCGTCGTTGACCTGGGCAGGGGTGGCGCTCCCGAGCCGGTCGAGGAACGGCGTGAGCGCTCCGGGGCCGGTGACGCTGGCGGGGATCAGGGCGCCCAACGCGTCGGCGGTGGCCGGTTCGACCTGGCCCAGCTGGGCGTAGTCGGCGAGGCGGGCGTGCAGTCGCGCCGGTGTGGTGGTCCAGCCGGCGAAGTCCGCCGGGCTCAGACCGCCGACATCGAAGGTGGTGGGCGGCGCGGCCGCGCAGCCGGCGGCGTCTGACTCCGGAGTGAGCGTGACGGTGAGGGCGCCGTCCGCACCGGCTTCGCCGATGGTTGTTCCGTCGAAGCGGGCGAGTTGTCGTGGTGTGACCGCGCCGGGGGCGTCGGCGGTGACAACCGTATGGACACTCGTGATCATCCATCCGTGGCTGTCGGACAGCGTCGCGTTGACGGCGGCGGTGACCGGAGCTGCGACCGGGGTGGCGGTCGTCGCGGTGAGGACTCCGGCGATGTCGAGGGCTTCGTAGCCGGGAACGCCGTCGTCGAGGTTGGTCGGTGTCGCGGTCAGCGTGGCGCTCTCGACGGTGATGACAGGGCAGGCGGCCGACGGCGTCGGCATCGGTGTTCCGGGCGCTTGTGGCTGTGAGGTGACTGTGATGGTCGGTACGGGTATGGGCCCGCTGCCCGGCGCCGGCGTGCCGGCCGTGGCTGCTGTGGGCAGCGCGATCACTCCGCTGTCGCTGTAACCGGTCGTCCAGGCCAGCACCGCCCGGACGTAGTCGTCCGACGGGTTGTACGCGAAGACCGCCGCCCGCAGCTGCGTCGGGTCGGTCAGGTTGCGGTTGTACGCGCACAGATAGCCCGCGGTGGCGAGGGCCGCGTCATCGATGTTGTTCGGGTTGCGCTGGCCATCGTCGTTTCCGTCACGGCCCGATCCCTGCCAGGTCGAGGGGATGAACTGCATGGGTCCGACGGCACGGTCGAAGAACGTGTCACCGTCCCAGTTACCGCCGTCGGTGTCCAGGATCAGGGCGCGTCCGTCGTTGCCGTCGAGGGGCAGTCCGACGATCGACGGCGTGATCGTGCCGTCGGCGCTGATGGAACGGCCGGCGCCGTGGCCGGATTCGACCTTGCCGATCCCGGCCAGCAGCGGCCAGGCCAGCTGGCAGCCGGGCCGCTCGCGCGCGGTCCGCTGCGCCGCCTTCTGATACGCCGCGAGGACCCGGTCCGGTATCCCCTTGTCACCGGTACCGAGTGTCACGACCACGCCGGCTCCGGTGGCCGCCGCCACCGCCAGGCTCTGCGTGCTCGGCGTGGAGCCATCGCCACCAGAGGTGCCGGAACCGCCCGAGGTGACAAGCCTCGGCATCGGGAAGCT
Source organism: Protofrankia sp. Cas8 (assembly GCF_963555845.1). NCBI lineage: Bacteria > Bacillati > Actinomycetota > Actinomycetes > Frankiales > Frankiaceae > Protofrankia > Protofrankia sp. Cas8. The sequence goes on from NZ_CAUVXI010000032.1 coordinate 24,477, forward strand.
CCCGCCGTCGGCCGGCGGTCGCGCCGGCCCGGGAGGTGGGCCTGCGTTGGAATTCGCCTGCGATGTGGCCGCGGAACCGTTGACGAGAAGGAGGGTCGCGACCGCGACCACCGGCATCGTGAGTACCCGCGCCCGATGTATTGTTGACTGATCTTGACTTTGCCGGTCGAGTACGGTAACAGCGACGGCATGCCGCCGATTCAGCCAGACCCTTATCGGGCCCCGGCGGTGCTTGCTCACGGCGGGTCTTCACCTCATCGAATGGCTGGGTTCTCCGAGCGGCTCACGCCGGCGCCCGCGGATGGCACGGGTAGGAGCGATGCGAATCCAGCTGCACTCTGCCACACTGGGTGGCCGTCAACCGCGGCAACGGTGTCTTATCTCGGCGTTGGTGCCAACTTTTGGGCTGGCGACTTTCGCCGGTCAGGCCCCGTTTCAGTCTCGGCAACTTGTTGTGTGTTGATTGATTGACAGTAGACTTTTCTTAAGGTGAATCGGCGACGGTCGACCGCCGGTGGCGCGGTCCGGGTGCACGGCCGTTGGGGCGCACGGCCGTCCTGGCGGGCTTCGTGCCGATCCCGCCCGCAGGGAACCTTCGGCGTGCGGTGGTGTCATCGGAGTCCGCATGTGGATGATGGTTGTGTCTGATGCGGAAAAGCTCGACTCCACGACGCTCGGTGTGCCATGCTGCGCAGCATGAATCCACCTGTACCGGACATTGACGCTGCTCTCGTGTCCGGGTAGCGGCCTGGCCGTCTTCTGATCTTAACCATGGGCGCATTGCTGTGCCCATGGTGACGCGTCTTCCGCGTTCCGCTTGTGTTGGTGCTGTTTGCTGCGCGTTCATTCGGACGTGCAGGTCACCGTGCCTTTCTTTCGGGCTGCGCTGTTGCCCGGTGCAGGTCTTTTTCGTCGGATTTCGGAGTGCATTCATGTGTAGCCGGCTTCATTCTCTGCGACTTCCGTGGGTGTCACGTACAAGGTCGACGGTCGTCTCTTCTCGCCTTGTTCCCGTGTTGGTGGTGACCGCGATGGCAGTGCGGTAGATGGTCGGGAGCGGTCTGGCCTGATGGATCAAGATATCTCAAAGGATGGATCTTGACAGAGGAGCTCGCGCGACTGTCGCCTCGGGAAAGGGATGTGCTCGCGCACTTCGCCCGCGGGTTTACCTACTCGCAAATCGGCAGACGACTTGGCATCGCCGATTCGACGGTGGACACATACATTCGACGGGTGCGGGCGAAGACCGGTGTTGTCAACTCTGCGGAACTGGTTCGGCTGGGCCTGAAGCTTGACTCGACCATTGACTGAGCGACAATCGATTGACGGTGCGATCGGCTACTGGGCAGGAGGGACGAGATGGCCCAGAGCGCAGCGCTTGGGACCCACGGCTATTTCAAGATCAGTTGATCAGTCCGAGGATCTCGAAGGGCCGGTGGGGCCGGTGGGGCCGGTGGGGCCGGTGGCGTCGGCGGTCAGGATCACGCCGGTGAGGTCGAGGCCGTCCAGGAGCGCGGGCAGCATTGGAATCTCGTTCGTCTTCGCGGCGACGTCGGTCTGTGCCAGGACCAGGCCGGTGTCGTGGGTCATCGCTGCGAGCAGGTGTACCTGAGTGCCGTCGGCGTCTTTCGCGCCGCGGACCGTCTTACCGTCGGCCGCCAGCGCCGTCAGTTCCCTGTGGCCTTCGCGGCCGGGCTGCGGGCTGGCCGGTGGTGCGGCGGCCTGGCCGGACAGCCAGGCCCCGATCGCGGCGTCGACCGGGGCGGCGGCGATGCCGGTGACCACCCGCTACAGCGTGCCTTTGGACGGCGCTCGGGCCGCCGCCGGCTGGCCGCAGCGGCGGTAGAGCGAGGCCCGTAGGTCGGCGGGCGTGTCGTCGACCCAGCCGGCGATCGCGGTGAACGAGCGCATGCCGGCCACGACCGCGGCGGCGCACAGCGCCAGCACAGCGGCCAACGGGTGGTCGACCCAGCGCGCGCAGCGGTGGTCGGGGACCGCGGCGAAATAGTCGAGCAGGCCAGCGGCGACCGACGCCGGCCCGGCAGCGTCACCCGCCCTTTCGCAGCAGGTCAGCGGTGACAGCACCGACCCGGCGCCCTCTTCCTCGAGGAACGCTGTGGCAGACTGGGACAACGAAGCTCCGGTGTCGAGAGGTTTGTGAGAAGGCCACTCCTCCTACCGGGGCTTTGTCCTATTCCACGAATCGACACACCGTCAGCAGCTCACTACGAGGAAACAACAATAGGCGTAGCAGGGACGACCAACCGGCAATGATGGTCATAAAACGGCTGTGGCTTGGGACCTCTCCTACGGGCTCACTGTCGCAGCGGTGCGGTCGCGGGCGGCGATCGCAGTGCGGGCATTCGTGAAGCCGTTGTGATCCGCGTCGATGGCCCGTCGTTGATATGCCGAGTCGACGGTAAACCACACACCGACCACGTTCGTCCGGGCTTTGCAGGCGATGTCCGCTAGTGCGACAGAGATTTGGGCTGGGCTCGGCGGCACCGTGAAGGCGGGATCTCCGGCGGCGGCGAGTGGATCGGCGTAATGGTAGCCCGACTCGCTCATGCAGGCCGACCAGAGGGCGAAAACGGCTCTGACCCGGCTGTCTTCCTTGGACTCCTCGAAGGAAAGAAGCTGCGCAGTGTTGCCTCTGCGCAGGTCGGCTGTTGCCGGCACTGACTTGTTGAGAGTCCGGTCCGCCTCGCCGATGCACCCGCCAAGAGGTACGGCAAGCCCGTTGACCACCGACCGTCCCTGGCCGGACAGCACGGTCTCGCCGTCGGCGCCGATGTTCGGCTTGTCCGGTGCAGCCCGCCGAGTCGGGTCCCGTGGGCCGAGTCCGTACCCGGCGGTCCTGGCCAGTTCGGCGTCCGTAATGCCGTACCGCCGGTCGGCCAGGCTGATTGGGCCGTAGTCGCTCGCGGGTACCTGCTTCACGTCGTATGCGATGCCGAACCGGGCCATACACCGCTGGATCAGCACCAGGTTGGCCCCGGCGAGGCGTTCGTTCTCCTGTCGGCTCGGCAGATAATCCTCCACCGGCAACCGCAGTGCCGCACTCTCCAGCAACCGTGGCACCTCGCCGATGGCCGGCTCGGTCGGCGCGGTGCCGGCTGTCTGGGCTGAGCATCCGGCGAGTACCAGGAGTACGGCGAGGGCGGTGCCGGCTCCGGCGTACCGGCGATTCAAGGCCATGGTTCGTCTCCGGAATGACGGCGTGGATCGGGCGGCCGTGCCCTGCCGGCCACGGCGGTACCATGCCGGTGATCGTCGCTCCGCCCAATAGCGATGGGCGGAGCGACGATCACCATGGGTCGAACGATCAGCAGGAGCTCGATGAGTAGTACGCCGACGAGATCGTGTTCTTGAACGTCGCCGACGCGTTTCCGCTGTAGCCCGCCGGCAGGCAGCCGTGCGAACCGGTGTAATTCGCGTTGGTGAACACGTGCCACCAGTAGGTGTCCCGGTTCTTGTAGGACTCGGTGTTGTCGTTGGCCGAGATGCTGGTTCCAGGGAAAACGTCGTTGGCGAAGTTCGAGTCGGACACGTACAGGTCGAACACGTACCCGCCCTGGTTCTGCAGGTAGTAGAGGCCGAACTCGCCCGACTCCAGCACCCCGTTCTTGCCGGTTGCCGCGTTGGCCGGGGCCGCTACCCCCAGCCCGGTGCCGAGGCAGGCGGCGACCGCAGCCAGCGCGATGAATGATCGCTTGATACGCATTGTCTTCTTCCTCCAGAGCTGTCCGGTTGAATATGGTTAATCATTCGACCGGCCGGAGGGCGGGGATAGTCACGAGGTTTCGTGTCTTGACTCACGATGGCGGATCTGTTAGTCGGTGACGCTTGATCATCGCAGGGTGATCGCTGCCTGCGGCGGAGATCGTCACCACTACGTCGAGGCCGCCTTCGTCGCGGGCGACCGCGCTCACCGTGCCACCGTGCGCCTGGGCGACCGACCGCACAATTGACAGTCCCAGGCCGGTGCCCCGGGCCGAATGCACGCGGTTCGCCGCACGCTGGAACGGCTCGAACAGCTCGGGCACGCTCGCCGCAGTGAGGACCGGGCCGCTGTTGACCACGGCGAGCCGGGCGTCGCCGTCGACCGGGCCGGCGGCGACCCGTAACCAGCCGCCGGTGACGTTGTGCCGGATGGCGTTCTGCAGCAGGTTCTGCACGAGCCGGTCGAGCAGGATGCGGTCGCCGTCGACGACAACCGGGCTGGCCTCGGCGGTGACCTGCAGCTTCAGTCGGTCGGCCTCCGGTTGCAAAAGGGTCAGCACGTCTCTGACGACCTCCGCGAGGTCAACCGGCCGCGGATCCGCGATGCCGTGCTCGGCCCGGGCCAGGGCGAGCAGCCCGTCCACCAGCCGCTCGTGCCGAGCATTCACCGCCAGCATGGTTTCACCAAGGCGGATCAGCTCGACTGGGGCGTCGGGGCGGCTCATCGCCACCTCGAGCAGGGTCTGATTGATCGCCAACGGCGTCTTGAGCTCGTGCGAGGCGTTGCCGACGAACTGCCGCTGCGCCGCGAAGGTTGCGTCGAGGCGAGACAGCATGGCGTTGATCGCGGAGCCCAGCTCCCACCACTCGTCCCGGGCAGCGGTCAAGGTGACCCGTTCGTGCAGGCTACGGTCCGCGACACGGCGGGCTGTAGCGGTGATCTGACGCAATGGGCGCAACGTCGCACCCGCGACGAACCAGCCGGCGACCAGGCTGGCGGCAGTCAGTCCGGTTGCCAGGATCAACCCGCGATCCACCAGCGGAGCCAGGGTCTGTGAGCGCAGCTGTTCCCGGATGGTCCGCTCCGCGAGCACCTGCCGGGCTTTGGACTGCGCGGCCTGGTCTTCGGAGTTCGGCGTCGCCTGTACCACGACGGAGATGTCGATCGGCAGCTGCGCGATGGCGTGGTCGGCCACCAGGTAGGCGACGAGCAGAGTCAACCCGCTCACGACCAGTCCCAGACAGCCGAAGAGCAGGGCCAGCCGAGTGCGGACGGGCAGCCTGGTCATGGCAGCCGGTACCCAACGCCGGTGACGGTCTCCACGAGCGGCGGTTGACCGAGTTTGCGGCGCAGTGTCATGACGGTCACCCGGACGACGTTCGTCAGCGGATCGATATTCTCGTCCCAGACCTTCGCCAGGAGCTGCTCGGCGCTCACCACCGCCCCGTCGGCGAGGAGAAGCTCCTGGAGCACCCCGAACTCCTTGCGGGACAAGGAGACAAAGAGACCGGCCCGAGTCACCTGCCGGCGCGCCGGGTCAAGTTCGATACCCGCCCGGCGTAGTACCGGGAGCGCGGCCGGCCGCGCCCGCCGGGCCAGGGCGCGCACCCGGGCGACGAGCTCCGGGAACGCGAACGGTTTCGGCAGGTAGTCGTCGGCGCCGAGCGACAAGCCGGCGACCCGGTCACTCACCTCGCCGGACGCGGTGAGCATCAGCACCCGGGTGTCCGCGTCCGACCCGACGAGGCTGCGGCACACGTCGTCGCCATGCACGATCGGTAGGTCCCGGTCGAGTACCAGGACGTCATAGTCATTGACGCCCAACCGTTCCAGGGCCTCGGCGCCGTCGTAGACGACGTCGACCGCGATCGCCTCCCGCCGCAGGCCCTCGGCGATGGCGTCAGCCAGCAGCCCCTCGTCCTCGGCGACCAGCACCCGCATGGACGCTCCCCCCTCGACCGGTCCGCAGCGCTGAGGAGATTGTGAACGAATCCGCATAAGAAGCGCGTAAGCATCATCGCTTACGGTGATCTTATCGTCAACCGAGTTCCATCACTGCCATGACGAACACGGGAAATCCGGCCGCGAGCCGACGCCTTCCGCTGAGCGGTCCGGTGTCAGCGGCCGGACTGGCGGTGGCCTTGCTGTCCGGCTGCGCCGGCGGGGGCGGGACATCGCACGTGGTGTCCGTCTCGGCCGGCTCGCCATCGGCGGTCCAGAGCAGCGCCGACCGCGGCAGCCAGGCCACGCGGTATCGCGACTGCCTGCTGAGCAACGGTGTCACGCTGCTCGACCAGTCAACCGCCGAGGGCATGCCGCAGATCGACAAGGAACGCACGAACATCGGCGTAGTCAACACCGCCTCGCAGAAGTGCCGTCCGTACCTGCCGTCGGCCGTCGACGCGGAGCGGCCCGATCAGCAGGCGGTCGAGGCCCAGCGTCGGCTCGCCGTGTGCCTGCGGGGACACGGCGTGCCGGAATATCCGGACCCCGACCCGGTGACCGGCGACCCTCACGTCAGCGACCAGCTGGCCGCGCGGCTCAAGGACGACCCGAGTCTGGCGTCGGGCCTGCAGACCTGCCAGCAGCAGGTCAGGCCTGCAACCGGCGGCGGCACGATCGGCGGATGAGGATGCGCACTGGCCTCGTTATCGGCGCGGTGGCGGCTGCGCTGACCCTCACCGTCGGCGCATTGACTGTGCACCTCGCGCAGCGCCCCTCATCGGCGGTTCCGGCCGGCTCATCGCCGCCAGCGGTCACCGCCGAGATCACCCGCACAACCCTTATGCAGACCGCCTTCGTGGACGGAACACTCAGTTACGGCCCGACCCAACCGGTCGACTCCAGGGCGCCCGGCACGCTCACCTGGCTGCCCAACGCCGGTGACACGGTGGAGCGGGGCCGTGCCCTACTGCGCGCCGATGAACTGCCGGTCGTGCTGCTCTACGGTGACCTGCCCATGTACCGCCCGCTCGCGCCCGACACGGTCGGCAATGACGTCAACCAGTTTGAGACCAACCTGCGCGCGCTCGGATACACCGGCTTCACGGTCGACCAGCGGTACACGGCCGAGACGGCGGCGGCGGTCAAGCGCTGGCAGCGGGACCTGGGTCGGCCGGAGACCGGCACGGTGGACGTCGCCGAGGTCATCTACCTACCCGGGCCGGTCCGGGTCGCCAGCCGGATGGCCCGGCTCGGTGCGGCCGCGACCGGCCAGGTGCTCGCCTGCACCGGCACGACCAAGGCGGTGACCGCCCAGGTCCCGGCGCAGAACACGGCATGGGCGGTTAAGGGCACCAACGTGGACATCGTGCTGCCGGCTGGCGCCGCGATGCCCGGCGTGGTAGCCGACGTCGGCACCCAGGCGAGCGCACAGGCCGGCGGCGACGATGCGAACGCCCCGGCTGGCAGCGGTGCCCAGCAGGCCACCGTGACGGTCACCGTCACCATCGCGAACCAGGATGCGGTCAAGGGGCTGGATCAGGCGCCGGTGAAGGTGCGACACGTTCTGGACCAGCGGGAGAACGTGCTGACGGTACCGGTCGCCGCGCTGCTCGCGCCGATCGAGGGAGGGTACGCCCTGGAGATCGTCGACGGCGACCTGAGTCGGGTGGTACCGGTGCGGACCGGATTGTTCGCGGACGGCCGGGTCGAGGTCAGCGCTGCCGGCATCGATGCGGGTGTGAAGGTGAAGGTGCCGGCATGAATCCGCCTGCGGTGGTGCAGATGCACGGCGTTTCCAAGGTGTACCCCGGGGGCGTCGCCGCCCTCCGGGACGTCGACCTGACCGTCCACAGCGGGGAGATGGTGGCCGTCGTCGGTCGTTCCGGCTCCGGGAAATCGACGATGCTGCACATCATGGGTACTCTTGACCGGCCTTCTACCGGCAGCGTGTACCTGGACGGACACGACGTGGCAGCGCTGCCCGACCGCCGACTATCCGCGCTGCGGGCGCACCGCATCGGGTTTGTCTTCCAGAACTTCCATCTCGCCGACGGTGTGTCGTGCCTGGACAACGTGGCGAACGGACTGCTTTACGCCGGCGTCCCGATCCGCGAACGTCGTCGGCGTGCCGAGGCGGCGCTGCACCGTGTCGGGCTCGGCCACCGGCTCGAACACCGGCCACACGAACTGTCCGGCGGGGAGCGGCAACGGGTCGCCATCGCTCGCGCCGTGGTCGGTGTCCCCATGTTGCTACTGACGGACGAGCCGACCGGCAATCTGGACACGGGTTCAGGCGCTGCCGTGCTGGACATCCTGCACGAGCTTCACACGGCCGGTACCACCGTCGTGGTCATCACCCATGACCGTGACATCGCCGACCGGCTGCCGCGCCAGGTGCGCCTTCTCGACGGGAAGGTGGTCTGATGGCCGGCGCCCTGCCACGCCCCGCACGGCTCGGCTTGGCCGACACGCTCCGGGTCGGTTCCGCCGGCCTGCGGTCTCGACCGCTGCGGGTGGGGCTCGCGACACTGGGCATTTCGCTCGGGATCGCGGCCATGGTCGCCGTCCTCGGTGTCTCCTCGTCCAGCCGCGCCGATCTGGACCGGCGACTGGACACGCTCGGCACCAACCTGCTCATCGCCGCACCCGGCCAGACCGTACTGGGGGAAAGGGCGAAGCTCCCGACCGAATCGGTCCAGATGGCGACCCGGATTGCCCCGGTGTACTCGGTGTCCGCGACCGGGCGCGTCAACGCCTCGATCTACCGCAATGACCACATCGACGTGGGCAACACCGGCGCCATCGCGGTACTGGCCGTCCAGCCGGGACTGCTGGACACGGTCAGCGGTGGCGTTACCGAGGGCCGCTGGCTCAACCGGGCGACCTCGACCTTCCCTGCTGTCGTCCTCGGCGCCCGGGCCGCCGAGAAGCTCGCGGTCCACCTGCCCGGAACCCGGGTCTGGTTGGGTGGCCAGTGGTTCGGCGTGGTCGGCGTGCTCGGACCCGTCCCGCTCGCCCCCGAACTGGACAACGCCGCCCTGGTCGGATGGAGCGCAGCCGAGACCTACCTTCGTTTCGACGCCCATCCCACGACGCTGTACACGCGATCCGCGCCGTCCGAGGTGGAGGCCGTCCGGTCGGTGTTGCCGGCGACGGTGAACCCGCAAAGCCCGTACGAGGTTCGGGTCTCCCGTCCCTCGGATGCGCTCGCCGCGCAGCGCGCCACCCACCGGACGCTTGACCGCCTCCTCCTCGGGCTCGGTGCGGTCGCCCTGGTGGTCGGCGGGGTAGGTGTGGCCAACACCATGGTCATTTCGGTACTCGAGCGGCGCGGTGAGATCGGCCTTCGTCGCGCCCTCGGCGCGACCCGGGGACAGGTCCGCCTTCAGTTCCTCATGGAATCGCTGCTGCTGGCTGGTCTCGGCGGTGTCGGCGGTGTGATCCTCGGCGTGCTCGCCACGGGTGGGTACGCGGCGACGCAGCACTGGCCGGTGGTCATTCCGCTGGTCGCCTGGTTGGGCGGCGTGGTTGTCACGCTGCCGGTCGGCATGATCGCCGGCCTCTATCCCGCCATCCGCGCCGCCCGTCTCACCCCGGTCGCAGCCCTGACCGCGCCGTGACAGGAGCGCGGGTTCAAACGGTCGTAACGACGATGGCACGGGGATACCCTGGTTTGGCGAGGCATGGCGGAATCAAGCGGTCAAGGCGACGGTCAGCGTTGGATGATATCCACTTCGCCCGGTGCGAGGCTGTCGACCGCAACGGCTGCCGGCGTGGCTGCGGGATCCGGTGGCTGCGGTTTCGCAGCCAGGATTCGCTTTGCTCCGCGACGACCTTGCCAGGCAACGCCGAAAAGACCACCCCAAATCCCGCCGCTGATTATGAATGCGGCGCCGGCGGTCGGAGATAGGTATCCGGGCAGAATTTCTATCAGGAGGCCCGCAGCGGCATCCATCGGAAAGGTGAGGAGCGCGAGGAGCGCGAATACCCAGCTTCGGCGAGTCTCATGCAGGTAGTATTTCGCCAGGTTCTCGGCTGTTGCCGCGACGACCGGGTCCGGATGCCGCAGGCGACGCTTTGCCAGCTTCCTGACTTCAGCTCTGGTGTGCTTGGGTATTTCGTGCCATGCTTTGACCACCGCCCGTTGCTCATCCTTTGTCAGAGGCTGGCTCGAGGGTTTCCGCGGCTGCTCTGTCGCGGATCGATGATTGCGCACGGTTGATCGTAGCGATGATAGTGCTGGGATGCGATGGTTTGGTGCGGGGTCTCAGGCTCTCGGTGCGGGATCCCCGGCCGCGTCCTGCTCGGCGAGCCAGGCCTGCTGGCGGTCGAAGTGCGCGCGGTCGCGGGCGACGAAAACGCCTTTAGCGGTGGCGAGCTCGGCATTCGTGGCCGCCAGCCGCAGCTCGCCGACCACATACAGCCGCTGGCCCTCACGCCTGTCCAGCCAGGACGATGCCAGCAGGTCACGCCCGATCGGAACGGGGCGGATGAATTTGATCTCAAGTGTCGCCGTGACCGCGAGTGTCCCCAGGTGCATGGGCAGGTGTCCGAGCACCTCGTCCATGATCCCCGCCGTCCAGCCGCCATGGGCGACGTTCGGACCGCCTTCATGCTCCGGCGAACAGGTCACGTGCGCCCGCAGCACCCCGTCGTCCAACTGCTCGCGGAGCATCCCCAGGTGGCACTGTCCCGTGCGGGAACAGGCGCCACACAGCGCCACCGCACCGCCAGCCCTCGGTGGCACCTGGAAGTCCGAGCCCGTCCAGCGCGGTCCGTTGTCACTCATCCGACGAGTGCCACCCCTTCTGGCCGCATGGTGCTCTCCACACGCTCGCCGCGGTTGCGGGCATGCCTCGATATCAGTATAAACATATAACGATTAGCAACAGTCTCATCGCAACCTGGAGTGCGGCATCCAGGTTAGAGCAACATGGCCCGTGACCTCACCGAATGCATTGCCAGCCAGTGAGTAGCCAGACAGTGACAGGAG
>NZ_CAUVXI010000033.1:0-34188 GCF_963555845.1 Protofrankia sp. Cas8
GCGGCGCACAGAGGATCTGCTGGCGCCGGTCGGCACGGTCATCCGCGTGCCCGAGTCGCAGCAGGATGCCGTGACCGCGTTGTCGGGCAGCGGCCCGGCCTACTTCTTCTACCTGGTCGAGGCGATGATCGACGCAGGCATCCTGCTGGGTATTCCGCGGGCTGTCGCCGCCCAGCTCCTGGTCCAGACCGCGGTCGGTGCCGCTGTGATGCTACGCGACTCCGGTGAGCATCCGGTGCTGTTACGCGAGGCTGTCACGTCCCCGGCCGGGACGACGATCAACGCGATCCGGGAGCTGGAGAAGCACGGGGTCAGGGCTGCGTTGCTGGCCGCGATCGAGGCGGCCCGGGACCGGTCCCGTGAACTTGCCTCCGGTTAATGGATATTGGTCGATGCGAGTGATGATCCAGAAGGCGGCCTGTCTGGTCGGGTCCCCGAGCGATCCCGCGGGAGGATGCGGCGAGTACAGGTCCGGGAGCGGGTAGGCTCAGCCGATAGTTCGTTCGGCTTTCCCTCATACAGATCGGTCGGGTTCGTGGGTTCGGTTATCAAGAAACGTCGTAAGCGTATGGCCAAGAAGAAGCACCGGAAGCTCCTCAAGCGCACCCGCGTTCAGCGACGTAACAAGAAGTAGTCGTACAACTACCATGTGACACTCTCTTTTTCCTCCAGTGCTCCGGAGACTGCGGCCTCCGGGCGCGCGATCTGACGATCGTCGCACGTCCTTTGGCCCTCCAGGGTGTCGAGGTGTTCCGTGTGTTCGGGACGGAAAATTGACGGTTTGAATTCCGGCAGTTCGGGGCGGATCGTTGTGTAACGGTCCGGTTTCACCGGCGGTAGGTCCTCGACTGCCGGCTGCCGAGCCTTGTGGGAAGCTCTCGTGTGACGGGCGGCAACGGAGCCGGCCCCGGCGCAGGGGATCGTATGGCGGGTTCGTGGATCAGTTTTTTGTCGGATTATGGGCTGGACGACGCCTGTGTGGGTGTCTGCCACGGGGTGATCGCCAGGCATGCTCCGGATGCCCGGGTGATCGATATCTCCCATGCGGTGCTCCCACAGGATGTTGAGCATGGTGCGGTGATGCTGGCCGGGGCCGTCGGCTACCTGCCCAGGGGGATCCATCTCACCCTGGTCGAACCGCTTGGTACCGACGGCAGGTACACCCGCGGGATCGCCGTCCGCACCGCGGACGGCTCGATTTTTGTCGCGCCTGACAACGGGCTGGCCTCGCTTGCCTGGGAGATGCTGGGCGGCCTGATCGAGGTCCACGAGATCGCAGACCGAGAGCTGTGGTTGCCGATGCCCACCGCGGTGTTCCGTGGTCGTGACGTCTACGCCCCGGTCGCCGCGCGGCTGGCTGCCGGTCTGGCGCTGGGCGAGGTGGGGCCGCGGTTGGACCCGGCGTCCGTGGTTCAGCTGCGGCCACGGGCCTGCTCGGTTGACGATGACCACGTCCATGGTGAGGTTGTCGACATCGATCATTTCGGCAACCTCGCCCTGAACATCACCCGTACGGATCTTGAGGCCGCGGGTATCACGCTCGGTGATTCCGTTGAGGTGCGCATCGCCGGACGTACCCTGATGCTGCGATTCACCCATACCTATGGTGAGGTTGCGGTCGGCCATATTGCGGTCTGCGAGGATTCACTGCGTCGTGTCATGATCGCAGTCAACTGCGGGCGGGCGGTGGATGCGCTACGGGTACGTCGCCGTGCCGCGATCGTGATCGCCCATGCCCCTCGCGAACCACGTTCGAGACCGGTGGCGTCGACCGGGTCGCTCCCGGTTTCCGTCCGTGTCTGATGCCATCGGCTATTCAACGCGTGGCCTCCGTGCCCGACCGACAGTGGCTATCGGGCCACAATGTGGCTACTAACGCGGGCTAACGCGGGCTAACGGCGGCTAACGCCGGCTAATAGGACGCCACGCCACGGACCACAGAGCGTTGCCGCGCCGACAACTGTGAGGCGTAACATGACGTCGAGATCGGGGCAGGGGGCGACCAGAATGCGACCACGTTGCGTGCTCGTTACCGGTGTTTCTCGACCCCTGGGTGCCCAGGTTGCCAGTGCGTTCGCGGCTGATCCGGAGATCGAGGATGTCATCGGGGTCGATACCATACCACCCCGTGACGATCTCGGGCGGACGCAGTTTGTCCGTGCGGACATCCGTAATCCGTTGATCGCGAAGGTGATCGGCGCCGCTGCGGTTGACACCGTGCTTCACTTGAATGTCATCGCGACTCCGCTCGGCGCCGGTGGGCGGACCGCGATGAAGGAAATCAACGTCATAGGTACCATGCAGCTTCTTGCGGCCTGCCAGAAGGCGCCGAGTGTTACAAAGGTGATCGTAAAGTCAACCACCACAATTTACGGATCATCGCCTCGGGACCCGGCGTTGTTCACGGAAGAAATGGAACCGCGTGGTCTTCCCCGCGGTGGTTACAGCAAGGACGCCTTCGAGGTCGAGGGATATGTCCGAGGTTTCAGCCGGCGCCGGCCGGACGTCACCGTCAGTGTGCTTCGCTTCACGAACATCGTCGGCCCTGGAATTGACAGTCCGCTGACCCGCTACCTCGAGCTACCGGTTGTCCCGACGGTGCTCGGTTTTGATCCGCGCCTGCAGCTGTTGCACAGCGAGGATGCGCTCGGCGTGCTGACAAAGGCTGCGATCGAGGATCATCCCGGCACATTCAATGTTGCCGGGGACGGTGTTCTCCTGTTGTCCCAGGCCGTTCGGCGGGCGGGGCGGGCGCCGCTTCCGGTGCCGTCACCCGCCGTGGTTACGCTCGGGAACCTGGTTCGCCGGTCGCGGCTGCTGGATTTCTCTGCGGAGCAGCTCGGTTTCCTCGCGCACGGCCGTGCGGTCGACACCACTCGGCTGAAGCATGTATTCGGTTACGTTCCGAGATTCACGACCCTGGAGACATTCGACGACTTCGTACGAGATCGCCCGATGCGATTCGCGATCGACCGTGACACCGTGATGCGGTTCGAACGCGGCTTGTTGGGTGTACTGGCGCGACGCCGTCTGGTCGGGACGTCGTGACCAGGATGGCACTGATCGATGTGCCTTCGATCAGTGCGCCGGGGTTCCCGGCGGATTGGCGAAGCCGGTCTGTCAGCGTCTGTTTTAGATCTTCGGTCCGGCTTGGCAGGCGCGTTCTGACGGCTGGGGGGACCCTGGAGGCCTGAAGGGTGCCAGGGCAAGTCTGGTGAAAAGGTGGTCACTGGTGTGAGTGAAGCGCGGATCATCCCGCTCGGCAGCAAGGACGGGCGCGCCAGGACGGGCGGCGGCGCGGCGGCGCGCCGTCCGCGGCCGCAGGATCCGTCGGAGGTCGACCGCGACGGCGGGACGGACCTGGCCGGTGACGCGCCTGTTGTCGACATGCGCGTCAGCGAGCACATGACCGTCCCCGTGGGCCCGCACCCGGATCCGGTCGCGGGTCGGCCCACCGCATCAGACCGGGCGAACGTCGGCCCGGCCGCGTTGGGCCCGGCCGCGTTGGGCCCGGCGGTGTCCGGTCAGAACGCATCGGTGAACAGCGCCTCGAACGGTGCTGACGCGAACGGTGGTGACGCGAACGGTGGTGAGGAGCTGACGCCTACGCAGCGGGAACCGGCCGCAGGCGGGAGCAACCCGGCAGGAGACTCGGGTATGGACCCCGTGTCGACACTGCCCGCCGAACCGCTCGCCGACGCGGGCAGCCTCGAGCAGGCTCTCGCGGGTTTTCTCGCGTTCCTGCGGCGGCGGATCACCGGGGACTACGTTGTCGATGAACACGGCTTCGACGAAGATCTCACCGAGAACGTCATCGCGCCGCTGTTGCGGCCGATCTATCAGAGCTACTTTCGGGTTGAGACCCGGGGCCTGGAGAACGTTCCAGACACCGGTGGCGCGCTCATCGTGGCCAACCACTCGGGTACGGTGCCGTTGGACGCGATGATGACCGCGCTGGCAATTATGGACCATCATCCGGCCCATCGGCACCTGCGGATGCTCGCCGCGGACCTGGTGTTCGCCGTCCCATTTCTCGCGCCTGTCGCGCGCAAGACCGGTAACACCCTCGCCTGCCAGCCCGACGCTGAACGACTGCTCGCCAACGGTCACCTCGTCGGGGTGTGGCCGGAGGGTTTCAAGGGGATAGGAAAGCCGTTCAGCGAGCGGTACAAGCTCCAGCGCTTCGGTCGTGGAGGGTTTGTCTCGGCCGCATTGCGAACCGGGGTTCCCATTATTCCCTGCACCATCGTCGGAGCTGAGGAGATCTATCCTATGATCGGGAATCTCCGGATGCTGGCTCGTCTGCTTGGCCTGCCCTACCTGCCGATCACGCCAACGTTTCCCTGGTTCGGACTGCTCGGTCTGCTACCGCTTCCGTCGAAATGGCTCATCGAGTTCGGTGAGCCTGTGGACACCGAATCGCTGACCCCGGCCGCGGCCGAGGACCCGATGCTGGTGTTCGAACTCACTGATCGCATCCGGGAGACAATCCAGCACTCCCTCTACGGGCTCCTGATGCAGCGCCGATCGGTATTCTTCTGACACATGGCGACTGAGGATGGGCCTGATGCGACATCGGACGTCCGGCATCGGGCCGACCCGAGGCCGCGCGCCCATGGTCTTTTCCGGGTGGCCGGAGGCTTCGGGGCATCCAGGCGGACGTGGGCGGCACGCGGTTTCGTCGCCATCTATCTACTGTCAGTCACCGGCATGGTCGGTCTACTGGCCGTGATCGGTGATGGTTTCCTGGCGATCTGGCTGGCCGTCATCGAGCTGGCCTCGGTCGTGGCCATCGTTGCGGTGACCCGTGGCACGCCGTCCGGACCGTCGCGGGTCACCCGTCTCGGCACGCCAAACGATCCCGGTATGCCCAGCGGTCGTCGCTGACGGCGCCACCGCCACCGCCACCGCCACCGCCACCCGTAGCCGGTGACACCGGGCCCGCCGATGCCGGTGCCGATGCCGGCGTTAGGGGCGGCGTTGGTGGCGGCGGGTTAGTCGACCGCGTCGCTGTACCGGCGGCGCAGTGCCATGCCCGCTGCGACGCCCCCGGCCAGCGCGCCCATTCCGGCTGCTGTCGGCACACCGATGCGGGCGGCCTTCCGCGCGATGCGGAAATCCTTGATCGGCCAGTCGCGTTCCCGGGCAACGGCCTTCAGGTCGGGGTCTGGATTGATCGCCACGGGATGGCCGACCAGCGACAACATGGGCAGGTCGTTGATGGAGTCCGAATACGCCCAGCACCGGGAAAGGTCCAATTGTTCACGTTCGGCCAGGGCCGCCACCGCGGCCGCCTTGCTCGGACCATGTAGTGGATCACCGACAAGATGTCCGGTGTAACGTCCGTCCGACACCTCGCTGACCGTTCCGAGCGCGCCGGTGAGTCCGAGGCGTCGGGCGATGACGGCCGCCAGTTCGACCGGTGTGGCTGTGACGAGCCATACCCGTTGGCCCGCGTCGAGGTGCTGCTCGGCAAGTGCCCGGGTGCCCGAGTAGATGCGTTCCGCCATCCGCTCGTCGTAGATCTCCTCACCGAAGCGGACGATCTCGGCGACCTCGCGACCGGCGACGAACGCGAGCGCGGTCTCCTTGACATCCCGCATCCCGCTGGTGTTCTCCAGCCCCCGGACCCGGTAGGACACGTGCTGCCAGCCGAACTTCAGCAGGTCCCGGGACTGGAAGAAGTCACGCGCGGCAAGTCCGCGGGCGAAATAGAAGATCGACGCTCCCATCATCATCGTGTTGTCCACATCGAAGAACGCGGCTGCGGTCGGGTCGGGCGGGGCCTTGGCCGCCAGCTCAGCGGCTGCCTTGAGCGCCGCGGTTGCGGCAGCTTCGGCGTCGGCTCTGCGGGCGCGGTCATCAGCTGTCCGTGCCGGGCGTGGTTGAAACCGCATCGTGCCCTCCTGGACGTCCACGGCCCACGGGAGGGCCACGCTGTCACTGCAACCTGGGAAGCGTACGGTGCCACGAGGCCACGCAGCGGTACCCGGCATCGGGCGCGCGGTGGAGCTGTGGTCGCGCGGGGGTTGTCAGGGGGCGGCTTGCGCGGTGAAGTGGCGGGCAAGGGATCGGACGGCCCGGAACTGGAGCGCCTTGACCGCGCCTTCGTTCTTGTCCATCGCCAAGGCGGTCTCCCGCACGGAGAGCCCCTCCAGGAAGCGCAGTACGACGCAGTCCCGTTGTTCGGGGCTGAGCATGCGGACCGCATCGATCAGGGCCTTGCTCGTGACGCCGGCAAGGACCGATTCCTCCGGCCCTGAGACGAGCTGGGTGTCCGCGGTCGCCGCGATGTCGTCGGTGGGGAACTCCATCCGTGTCCGCCGCGACTTTTTATGATCAATTATCAGGTTCCGTGCGATCGTGATGAACCAGGCGCCGATGTCGTGGCCTTGCCAGGTGAAGCTTCTGATGCCGCGCAGCGCACGCAAAAAGGTCTCGCTGACGATGTCCTCGGCCATCGCCTGGCTGCCAACCCGGTAGAACACATAGCGAAAGACCACGTCCAGGTAGGAGTCGTACAGCCGGCCGAAAGCCTCGTTGTCGCCCTCCTGCGCGCGGCGGACCAGTTCGGGGACATCGGTTTCCGGCCCCATGACACCCTGGGCCGGCGCTGGCTCGGACACCCCGGGTGTGCCGTGGCCGACCGGTCGGCCCGGGGATGACGACCGGATGCCGGACGGCGTGACCGACCCACCCATGGCCGAGCTGGCCCGCACGGGTCCGCCCAGCATGGCGGCGTACGGGGCATTGTTCACCGAGAAAATCTCGGCCCGTAGCGCTGCCAGGCCGACGGGGTCCGGCGCCGGGCGCGACCAGGACCGGTTCACGTCCGCGATCCGCGCATGACCCGCAACGGGGTTCGCGGCCACGCACATCCCCGGTGTGCACGGGACGGCGCGGCGGGCATACTCGGCTCCGAACGATCAACGAGGCTGACTGAAGCGGGATGTCACCTGTTCGAGACCGGGATCGTCCGGACGTCTGTCGCCCCTGGGCGGTCCGGTCGGAAAAGGCGCCATCATGGTTTTCTCGCGCCTCCGGCGATGACCATCCAAGGACCCTGGACAGCCGAGTCTAGCCAACGATCCGGCACCGGGCGTGCATGGTGAGGTGAAGATGTGTGGTTGTCTTATGGGTCTGGGGGAAGTGTGTTTGTGATGGTGTTGGGCCACTTGAAAGATCTACTTTGACGGGTCGGGCTACGAGGATCGGAGTAGCGGTGCGGGTTTGTGCGGGCCGGGGTCGGGCGCCGGCGTGAGCGGTCGGCCGGGAGGCGTCCGGGTCACCCTGCTGACCCGGGCCGGTTGTCATCTCTGTGACGACGCACGGATCGCGGTGGCTCGGGTGGCTGGCGATGTGGGTGCCGGATGGCAGGAGGTCGATGTCGATGCTCGCGCCGATCTGGTCGATGCCTACGGTGATCGGGTACCGGTGATTCTTGTGGACGGGCGGGAGCACGGTTACTGGCGGGTCGAGGAGCCTCGCCTTCGGCGTGCTCTGGCCGGCGGGCGCTCATAGCCGCTTCGCGACCATTCGGGGGACCCCGGGCTCGATGGTGGGCCGGCAGCCGACCTGAGCGCAAGATCACAACGACTTCGTGAACGCCTTCACGAAGTCGTAAACTCACCCGGACAGTCGTCTACCGGCGTCGTTCGACCGTGAAGCACTGCTGTTCGACTGTCAAGCACTGCTGGCGGACGGCAGGCGTCGCCGGCAGCCGGGCGCCTCAAAATGGTGCGGGAGCCGTACATGACCGAGTTTCGCCGGGCCGTTTCGGCCGGCCGTGCCCGCTCGCCGGTGCCTGCGGCGACAGTCGCCCGACTCCCGCTCTACCTGCGGGTCCTTACCTCGCTTGCCGATCGGGGGGTGCACACTGTGTCGTCCGAGACGCTTGCTTCGGCGGCCGGCGTGACCTCGGCGAAGGTGCGCAAGGACCTGTCCCATCTTGGTTCGTACGGGACGCGTGGCGTCGGCTATGGGGTGGATCTCCTGCTGAGCCGCATCGCCGCTGAACTCGGTCTGACCGAGGACCGTTCGGTGCTTCTGGTCGGGGTCGGCAACCTCGGCCACGCCCTTGCGGGGTACGGCGGGTTTCAGTCCCGCGGCTTCCGCGTGGTCGCACTGCTCGATGTCGACCCCGGCCGGATCGGCGAGTCGATCGGTGGTGTCGTGGTGAGCCCGCTCGACGAGATGGAGGCCCTGGTCGAGCTGAAGCGGGTGACCATCGGCGTGATCTGTACACCGGCCGCCGCTGCGCAGGCTGTGTGCGACCGGCTCCTCGCGGCGGGAGTGACGAGTATCCTCAATTTCGCACCAATTGTGCTGTCGGTGCCAGCGGGAGTGGACGTGCGCAAGGTTGATCTCGCGGTGGAACTGCAGATCCTGTCGTTCCACGAGGCTCGCAAGCGTCCCGGCTGCTCCGTGGACGAGATCGGTTCGGACGACATCGGTTCGGACGACATCGGTTCGCCAGTCAGTCGCGCCGGCCGCCAGGACGGGCCCGCCGACTCCCGGATCGCGGTGATGACACGTGCCCCGGCTGAGCCGCCACCGCGGCATACCCACAGTGGCAGCCCTCTTGTCGGCACCGCCGGGAGTGACGGATCATGAGCCTGCTGGCCGTGGGCCTCAACCACCGGACGGCGCAGACGTCCATCCTGGAGATGGCCGCGGTCACCGATGACGATGTGCCGAAGGTGCTCCACGATCTGTGCCAGGCCGCATGCGTCGCCGAGGCCGTGGTGCTGTCGACCTGTAACCGCACCGAGATCTACGCCGAAGTGGAGACCTTCCACGGCGGCGTTGCCGATGTCTCCGACCAACTTACCCGGATCACCGGGACAGAGCTCTCCGATCTTGCGCCGCATCTGTACGTCCACCATGAGGCTCGGGCTGTCAGCCACCTGTTCTCCGTCGTCTGTGGCCTGGATTCGATGCTGGTGGGGGAGACCCAGATCCTCGGGCAGGTGCGCGCGGCTTTTCGGACGGCCCAGGTCGAGGCCAGCGCCGGAGCCACTCTCGGCGGTCTGTTCCAGACGGCGTTGCGGGTGGGCAAGCGCGCACACAGTGAGACCGCGATCGGTTCGGCCGGAGCGTCGATCGTGTCGGTCGGGGTGGGCATGGCCGCGGCTGTCTGGGAGGGCGCCGCAGAGCGGGCCGCGCTGGCCGAGTCGCTGCCCGCGATCGACGCGCTTGCCGGGCGTCGGGTCCTG
Source organism: Protofrankia sp. Cas8 (assembly GCF_963555845.1). Classification (NCBI taxonomy): domain Bacteria; kingdom Bacillati; phylum Actinomycetota; class Actinomycetes; order Frankiales; family Frankiaceae; genus Protofrankia; species Protofrankia sp. Cas8. The sequence continues at coordinate 9,216 of NZ_CAUVXI010000033.1, forward strand.
CTGGTGGGTGCGGGGGTCGTGGGAGCGCTGGCGGCGGCTGTGGCGCGGCGGGCCGGTGCGGCCGAACTCGTGGTCGCGAACCGTAGCCCGGCGCGAGCCCGGCGAATCGTCGAGGTCTACACGGCTGAGATGGTCGCGCTGACGCAGGTGGCACCGGAACTGGATCGGGCCGATCTGGTGATCACATCGACGGGTGCGGCCGGGCTGATCCTGACCCGTCAGGCGATCGCCGAGGCGATGGTCCGTCGGGGCGGGCGGCCACTGGTCCTGCTGGACCTCGCTCTTCCCCGGGACATCGACGTGACTGTCCGTGATCTTCCGGGCGTCACCCTTATTGATCTTGACACCCTGCGGAGCGCCCTTGACGGCCAGCAGGTGGCCAGCGACGTCGAGGCGGTCCGGGCGCTCGTGGCGTCCGAGACCGGTACCTATCTTGATCGACGGCGTGCTCATCGGGTCGCGCCGACCGTCGTGGCACTTCGGGCGCAGGCCGCGGCTGTCGTGCGCGAGGAGCTCGACCGACTGCAGACCCGCCTGCCCGACCTTTCCCCCCGTGACTGGGCGATGGTGGAGGGAACGGTACGGCGCGTGGCGGACAAACTTCTGCACGCGCCGACCGTGCGGGTGCAGCAGCTCGCTGCGTCCCCCGGCGGCGACACCTATGCCGAGGCGCTGCGTGAGCTGTTCGACCTTCCTCGGGAGGCCCCGGCCGTCGTGTCCGCACCCGAGCTACGAGAGGCACCATGACGAGCGGAAACCGTCGACCAGGTCGACCGGATGGAGAGTCCGTCCCGGGACCCGCCGGGCGCAGGGATGCGCTGCGGCTGGGCACGCGGGGTTCGGCGCTCGCACTCGCGCAGTCCAGCCTGGTGGCGAGCTGGTTGCGGGAGCGGCTGGGCCGTCAGGTCGAACTGGTGCACATTGTGACCGCCGGCGACCGTTCCCAGGAGGCGATCAGTCAGCTCGGCGGGACCGGCGTATTTGTAAGCGCGCTGCGAGAAGCGCTGGTGGCCGGTGAAATCGATCTCGCCGTCCATTCCCTGAAGGACCTCCCGACAGCGACCCCGGACGGGCTTGTGATCGCGGCTGTCCCGCCCCGCGCGGACCCTCGTGATGTCGTCGTCACGCCGAGTGGGCGGAAGTTGAGCGACCTCGGGCCCGGCGGCACCGTCGGTACCGGGTCTCCCCGGCGAGCTGCGCAGCTGCGTGCGCTGGGCCTCGGGCTGAATGTCGTCCCGATTCGGGGTAACGTCGACACGCGAATTAAGAAGGCGATCGACGGAGCGGTCGACGCGGTTGTACTCGCCCATGCCGGGCTGGACCGGCTGGACCGGTTGGACGCGGTGACCGAGGTGTTGGATGCGGATGTGATGGTGCCGGCTGCTGGGCAGGGTGCGCTGGCGATCGAATGCGCGGGTGATCCCGACGTGCTCGACGGTGTTTTCGATCGGGCCGACCTGTACCGAGGCAATGTCACTCTCGCCGAGCTGCTACGGTTTGTGCTGGACGACCCACTGTCGCGCACGGCTGTTGCCGCTGAACGTGCCTATCTGGCTGCCATCGAGGCCGGTTGTAGCGCACCGGTCGGCGCTCTTGCCGACGTTGCGGTGGCGCCCGAGGGAGCAATGGCCGCCGGTGTCATCCGGCTACGGGCGGTGGTTGCGTCGCCGGAGGGGAACGGTGTTCTCCGGCGCGTGGTCACCGGGCCCGCTCACCACCCGGAGGCGCTGGGAGAGCGCCTCGCGGACGCGATGTTGTCCGCTGGAGCACAGACGTTGATGGGAAATTTCTGATCATGGCCACCCGCCGCACGAAAAAGCCTCTGATCCCGGTCGCTCTCGTTGGAGCCGGCCCACGCGATCCCGGCCTGCTGACCGTTCTTGCCACCGAGACGCTGGCCAGCGCCGAGTCGGTGATTGTCGATCCCGATGTCGCTCCAGAGATTGTCGCCACGCTTGCCGGTGAGGTGCTGCGTATCGGCGATACCGAACCGGCGAAACCAATCATGGATGCGGACGCGGCAACCGCGGTGGTCGTCGCGCGGGCCCGGGCGGGGGAACGGGTCGTCCGGCTGTACGCGTCGGATCCGTGGCTCACCGGGATCGGTATCGCCGACGCGCAGGCGCTGGCCAAAGCCAAGATTCCTTTCCGGGTGGTGCCGGGTATTCCCACCGGTGCGGCGGTTGCCGCCTACTCGGGGGTCGCGCCCGGGCTTCCGGTCACCTTCGCAAGCACAGCGGGGGTGTTCTCCGCCAGCGGGGTGCAGCCGACCATCACTCCGGCGGCGGACACGCCGGGCATGCCGCTGGGTTCGGCGACGTTCGGGGCCAGTCGTCTCGGTGGGCGCGGTCTGTCTGAGCTGGGTGGGTCCGGCCTGGGCGGAACGGGCCTTGGGGGCGCAGGTCTTGGGGGCGCAGGCCTTACGGCATCGCCGCTGGGCGCGTCGCTCGGTCTCGGTGGGATCGGCGCGGGCCTGGGCGCCGCTGGTGTGCCCGGCTCGGAGGTCGACTGGGTGTCGCTGGCCCAGGCGCCCGGCACCCTGGTGGTGACCGCGGTCTCCAACGAGGTCGGTAAGGTCGCGGCGGCACTGGTCGAGCAGGGCCGCCCGGGCGACACACCGGTCGCCGTGACAGTGGACGGCACCACGACCGACCAGCGCACGGTCTCCTCCACCTTGGACCGGATCGAGGCCGATGCGGCGTCCGTCATCGCCAACGCACCATGCGTGGTCATGTCGATCGGTCCGGCGGTCGCGGCCCGCGGCAAGCTGTCGTGGTGGGAGTCACGGGCGCTGTTCGGTTGGACGGTTCTGGTGCCCCGGACCAAGGAGCAGGCGGCCATCCTCTCGGACCTGCTGCGCTCGCACGGCGCGAGTCCGCTGGAGGTACCGACGATCGCGGTGGAGCCGCCGCGGACAGCCGCCCCGATGGAACGTGCGATCACCGGCCTGGTGTCGGGCCGTTACCAGTGGGTCGCCTTCACCTCGGTGAACGCGGTCCGGGCCGTCCAGGAGAAGGTCGAGGAACGCAGCCTGGACGCGCGGGCGTTCGCCGGCGTCAAGGTGGCCGCGATCGGTGAGGCGACCGCAGATGCGCTGCGCGCCTTCGGAATCCGGCCGGATCTCGTCCCGTCCGGCCAGCAGTCCAGCGAGGGTCTGCTGGCAGACTGGCCCGAGTACGACGACGTGTTCGACCCGCTCGACCGGGTGCTGCTCCCCCGGGCGGACATCGCCACCGAGACCCTGGTCGCCGGGCTGAAGGACCGTGGCTGGAACGTCGACGACGTCACGGCGTACCGCACGGTGCGCGCCGCGCCACCGCCTGCTCCGATCCGGGAGGCGCTCAAGGGCGGCCGGGTGGACGCCGTGGTGTTCACGTCCTCCTCGACCGTGCGCAACCTGGTGGGGATCGCCGGTAAGCCACACGAGACCACGGTGATCGCGGTCATCGGCCCGCAGACGGCGGCCACCGCGGTCGAACTGGGCCTGCGCGTCGACGTCCAGGCGACGGAGGCGACCATCCCGTCGCTGGTGCAGGCACTGGCCGACTTCGCCGCCGAGCACCGTGAGGAACTGGGCAAGGTCGGTCCGCTCGCGGCCAGGCTACCCAAGCCCCGGCGCGGTTCCCGGCGGTGACCGCGCTGCCGGGCGCCGGTGGTGCCGGGCCTGTCGGGCCAGTAGGAGCTGTGGGCGATCGTGTCGCTGGTGGTCGCGCCGGGTTCCCGCTGGCCAGACCGCGCCGGCTGCGCCGTGGTACAGCCCTGCGGCGGCTGGTATCCAACGTGCGGTTACATCCGGCGGACCTGGTGCTTCCGATGTTCGTCAAGGAGGGCATCGCCACCCCGGCGCCCATCGCCTCGATGCCGGGCGTCATGCAGCACACCCGGGAGTCGTTGCGTAAGGCCGCGGTCGAGGCGGCCCGGGCCGGCGTCGGTGGGTTGATCCTTTTTGGCGTTCCCGCGAACAAGGACGGGCGTGGTTCGGCCGCGGATGACCCGTCCGGCATCGTGCAACTTGCTCTCGCGGATCTTGTCGCGGAGGTCGGCGGCGACATGGTCATCATGACGGACCTGTGCCTGGACGAGTACACCGACCACGGCCACTGCGGCCTGTTGACGCATGACGGTGACGTCGACAACGACGCCACCCTGGCTCGGTACGGCTCGATCGCGGTGGCCCAGGCCCGCGCCGGTGCCCAGGTGGTGGCGCCGAGCGGGATGATGGACGGCCAGGTGGGCGCGATCCGCGCGGCGCTCGACGCAGCCGGCCACGCGGACGTGCCGATCCTGGCCTACTCGGCGAAGTACGCCTCGGCCTTCTACGGCCCGTTCCGCGACGCGGCCGAGTGCGCACCAGGGTTCGGTGACCGCGCCGGCTATCAGCAGGACCCGGCCCGCTCGGCCGGTGAGGCCCTGCGCGAGGTCGCCCTCGACATCGCCGAGGGTGCCGACGCCGTGATGGTGAAACCCGCGTTGGCCTATCTGGACGTCGTGGCGGCGGTTGCCGCCGCCGTGGAGGTGCCAGTTGCCGCCTACCAGGTGTCCGGCGAGTACGCGATGGTGGAGGCGGCGGCGGCGAACGGCTGGATCGACCGCGAGCGCGTCATCACCGAGACGCTGACGGCGGTCCGCCGGGCCGGCGCGGACATCATCCTGACGTACTGGGCGACCGAGGTGGCCCAGCGCCTGCGCTGATCCGTCCGGGCACCTTTCTGGCGGCTTCGTTCCCGCCGGGCCCGGTCGCGCCACGCGTTTCTGTGGTCCTCATGTGTACTTTGCGGACAAATCCTCCTACTTTGGCCGATAGGCTGCTTCACAGCAAGATCGGCCATCTTCTGGTGGAGGGATCACAATGACCATGGTTCTGGAGCGACCGACGCGGGAGCTGTCGGTGGCGTGTTCGTACCGTTGGTACGAACAGATCGACTACGATGACGGCATGGCTGTCGCGAAGGTGTCCGTATCCCTGGACGAACGTGTCCTCACGGCCGCACGGGCGGCGGCGACGGCCAAGGGCATCAGCCTGTCGGCCTGGATGTCACAGGTGATCGATCACCACATCGGCATCCAGGAGGGCCTTGCGGCCGTCCGTGAGTACGAAGCCGAGCACGGCCCCATCCCCGCGGATGCACTGCGGCGCGCCGACGAGATTCTCGATCGGCTCGGAGTCGGGAGGAGATCCCGATGACGGAGGAGGAAGGTGGAGTCACGTATGACACCGGCGCCCTCTTGGCGGCTGAAGCAGGTGATCGTGAGATGTGGGCGCTGCATCGGCGGATCCTGGAACGTGAGGTTCGTCCGGTCATTCCCGCGCCAGTGCTGGCGCAGGCGTGGCGAGGTGGCCCACAGCCGCTGCTGTCCCGCTTTGTAAAGGGTTGCGACGTCGAGGACTTCTCGGAGCAGCACGCGCGAGCGGTCGGATCTCTGCTGGCGCGGGCGGGTACCAGCGATATCGTCGACGCTGCCGTAGTACTGACCGCGGCGACAAAGGATCATTCCGTCGTTACGAGCGATCCGTCGGACGTGTCCGCCCTTGCGGACGCGCATGACATAAAGATCAATCTGCACGTCGTCTGAGTACGACGAGGTGGCTGCGAGGGCACCTGGACAACAGATACCCTCGCGGCTACCCGCACCCGGTTGGGGCTCTGACGGTCCGCGGCGGTCGCTGTGGCACTCGACCGGAGGTCGAGGTTGTGCTCCGGGGCACCAGGATGTGGGAGCCGCCAGGTCCGGTTCGTCGAAGGACGGCCTCGTAGGATCGGCGCTGGACCCAGACAGATCCGGAGGATGCGTCGACATGGCGGAGGACGGCATCGACGTTCGTGAGGAGCATTTCAATAACGAGCCAACTGGAGTCGAGGTTGAGCTGGACGACGAGGAACCCGGTACAGCTCGGCCCTGGAATCCGGATGACATCCGGGTCGGTACGAAGCAGTTCTCGCTGCGTAATGTCCTTGACCTGATTGCTGACGGTGATCTGGAGTTGGCGCCCGACTTCCAGCGGAACACGGTCTGGAAGGCCCGTCAGAAGTCACGTCTTATCGAGTCAATCTTGTTGCAGATCCCACTGCCGGCATTTTATTTCGCTGAAGACAGCAACGGGATGATGCGCGTCGTGGACGGCCTGCAGCGGCTGTCCACCGTGCACAGTTATGTCCGCAAACAGGCGTTTATATTGACTGATCTCGAATATCTGAAATCGGCAGAGAAGAAGCGCTTCGAGGAGCTCATGCCGGCACTGCAACGCAGGATAAACAATGCGCAGATCGTAGTTCACGTCATCGATCCGAGCACGCCTTCGGGAGTCAAGTACGATATCTTCAAGCGGATCAACACGGGTGGTACTCCGCTTAATGCCCAGGAGATCCGGCACTGCATGAGCAAGGAGCGGAGCCGGAGCTTTCTCAAACAGTGCACGCATACGCCGGAATTCGACCGCGCCACTGGTGAACGTTTCCGTGACCACCTCCGGATGGATGATCGAGAAGTGGTTCTCAGATACTGCGCCTTTTGGCTGCGCGGTGTTGACGGTTATGTCTCAGCCGGCTCCATGGACGTATTTCTGGATATCACGACAACAATGCTCGACAACCCACGGGAGGTTCCGGACGATCGTCTGGTGGAGCTCCATAGTGCCTTTCGTGAAGCAATGATCAAAAGTTATGAAGTTTTCGGCGAACATGCGTTCCGGAAATGGCCCCGAGGGGTGAACGTCAGGAACCCCATCAACCGTCCACTGTTCGAGAGCTGGTCCTACGTACTCGGTCGCTACGATCTCGCCGATCTGAAGAGGCGCAAAAATCTGATCGTGACCGCGGCGCGGGATCTCATGACCGATGATCGATCCTATATCGATGCCATCACGACATCGACAGGAGACCCGAGGAAGGTTCGGCTACGGTTTGACAGAGCAGCCCAGACCGCGCAGGTGGCCCGGTGACGACAACTCTTGCGATTCGCAATTTCAAACGGTTCGTCTCAGTTGAGTTGGAAATTCGACCACTCACCGTTCTCACCGGTCTGAACGGTACCGGCAAGAGCACCGCCATCCAGGCGCTGCTACTCGCCCGACAGGTGGCGGAGAATGCCGGCGCTCGGGTCGTACAGCTCAACGGACCGTACGGACTGGCGCTTGGCGAGGCTTTTGACGTCCTGCACCGCGAGGCCGAGCGTCAGGAGATCGAAGTTCGCATCGATGGTGGGGCTGCGGGAGCCTCCCACCGGTATTTGTTCGATGTACCTGACGACAGAGCCTTGAACCTGCTGGTTCGTGACCGTCCGGTGGATGTCCCGGACTTGCTCGCCGGTCACGGCGTCTCGTTCAGTTACCTCAACGCCGAACGGCTCGGGCCTCGGGATCAGCTGGATGTCACCGCCGAGGATCGGGATCGGGTCGGTGTCGGCATCCGTGGCGAATACATGGCACAAGCGCTGGCCCTGCACGAGACCAGCGAGGTTCGTGAACTACTTCGACATCCGAGTACCGGGGCGGAAGGCGTCACCACGCTACGTACCCAGGTCGAGACCTGGGCGTCCGAGGTCATTCGGCCAATCCGGATCACCGCACAATGGCCGGCGGGGATCACGGCGAGTTTGATCCGCTTCCAGGAACCCGGGGTGGTGGGCGAGCAGATCAAACCCGCTAACATGGGTTTCGGATTCTCCTACGCATTGCCCGTCATCGTGGCCGGTCTGCTGATGCCGATTGGTGGAGTGCTGGTCGTGGAGAATCCCGAAGCCCACCTGCATCCCGCCGGTCAGTCCCGGCTCGGTCGCTTCCTGGGTCAGGTTGCGGGAAGTGGCGCACAGGTGGTTGTGGAAACCCATAGTGATCATCTGATCAATGGCATCCGGCTGGCCGTCGCGGCGGATCGGGTTCTCGAGTCCCGACGGGCGATCGTGCATTTTTTTGGTGAGGGTACCGATGGCCATCCGACTGCCATCGAATTTACGGAGCGTGGTGGTCTCACCAGCTGGCCGACAGGATTTTTTGACCAGATCGAGAACGACCTGGGGAGGCTGGCCCGTGCGAAACGTGGAAAGGTCTAGTGGCCCCCGTGTCGTCATAGACGAGGCGAGTTTCGACTTCCGAGGGCTATCCGACGTCCAGATCGAGGCCTATTTAGACGAGTTCAACGAGACCTTACGGACGCTTCGCGACGACGACAGCCTCGGAGTCTCCTGTGCTCCCATGTGGGAAGCGGTCCGGTGCCTGGACGAGTGCGAGCTCTATCAGTTCCTGTGCCGCGAGTATCCATCGGAGGTCGACCGGGACACGCTGGTTCTTGCGTACAGCCAGCTTTCGCGATGTCCGGAATGGGACGACGAGGCCGTTCCAGATGTCGATGCCACCGTCAGCATTGACGGCGAGGATCCGATAACGGCGCTTTCGGTGGTGTACGCATCGTTCATGACCATGCGTCGATTTGGTGTTGCCTGCCTGTTCTTCCCAGGTTCAGCCCGCGTTCGAGGAAATCGGGCCGTGCGCGGTGGCCACGGCGAAAGCCAGGTGTTCTTTTTCTGCTATCCAGCGGATCTGCCCGAGTTCTGGCGGCGATTATTCGCGCTTGAAAACGTACCCGAAGGTAAATTCTTCGAGTTGAGTCGACGCGCTTTCCCGGACCTCGTGTTCCATCCAGGCCTTTCGTTCAACCGTTTCGAAGGATCCTACTCGGTACTGCGCGACCGGGTAGTCGCCGTACTCGCTGCGCTGAACGATCGATTTGTTGACGAGTACAGCGGATGCAAGGGAAAACCCAACGAGATCCAGGCCGCGATGGGCCGTTACCGCCTCGAACTCTCACCGGAGAGCCCGAAAACCAGGGGCAGCGACCGGTTGATGCGCCAGCGTGAGGTGATTTACGAGGGTAATACGCTGCGTTGTGAGTGGCATGCGAAGCTCGAGCGTCACCGCAATCGTATCCACTTCTCCGAACCCAGTGAACATCTGGCCGGCCGTATTCTGATCGGAATCTTTGTTTCTCATCTCGACACGTAGAGCCGAAAATCGTGTGATCACGAACGGTTCGTATCCCACAGTCCACAGGGTGTGCAGCCTGAGCATGCGCCGATGGCCGGTCGCGGCGCGGTCACGCTGGTCCGGTGGCGGAGCGAGCGACCGTAGCGGCGGGTGGGTTTGGCGGGGCCGGCACGTCCGGCAGACCGGCGAAGAAGCTCCAGATGACGGTGGCGGCACTGGCTGCGGCCGGTACGCGTGGTGGTGCCGGCCAGGAGTGTGGCACGTCGTGGTAGGTGACGGCGGCGACAGCGGCACGGTCCCGGCATTCGCGCCAGATCATGATCTCAGCCGGACCCACCCGGCGGGTGGTCGCGGGCCGTGCGGGACAGCCGTCCCGCTCACGCCAGAGTGCGACCGCGGCGGCCATCGACATCAGCGGTGGTCGTGCCAGGAGAGCTCCGTCATAGGGCAGCACCTGGTCGGCGGTACCGGCGGCAAGCAGTACCGACACCGCACGTCCTCGCGCACACGGTACCAGCGGTACGGCCCCGTATGTCGCGACTCCGGCGAAGGCGGACGGGTCCTCGCAGGCCATCCGAAGCGCGAGCTTTCCGCCGTTGCTGTAGCCGACGAGGTAGACCCGATGTGCGTCGGCCGGCTCCCCGTGCAGCACCGCGGCGACGACACCGCGCACAAAGGCGGGGTCGTCCGGTCGTGACCGGCCCGCCGTGCCACAACAGTCGGCGCCGGCGTTCCAGGACCGGTCGAGACCTGCGGGTACGGCAAGAATCGCGTGGCCGTCGGCCACGAGCGGACTCAGGCCGCTGAGCGCCACCATCGCGGTCGGTGTCAGGCCGCGACCGTGCAGAAGTACCACCAGCGGCAGCCGCTGCGTGGATCCAACCGGTCGCAGCAACAGATAGACGCGTCGCAGCCCACCCATCGTGATCGTCCGCGTGCTCTGGCTGATCAGCGGCTGGGCTGTGATCGTGGCCTTGCTGGTTGCACCCTGCGGTGGGGTAGACGGTTGGCTGGGTGTGACCGATGCGGCTGCCACGGCTGATTGTTTTCGATCTACGTGGACGATAGGTTCTGCCATGGTGACGATGAGTACTATCGCCGCCGTGGCGGCCAGCAGAAGATTCCCCCGTCGATAGGTCATGCGCAGGTCAGCCTGTCGTCCGTTGTCGGGGCCGACCGGACACCACCAGGCTCAGCGGCGTGGGTCGGCAGAGCGCGACCAGCGCCGTCGACAGCACCAGGGTCGTAGACATCGCCAGCAGGGTTGACCACGGTGGGGGAAGGGCGTGGGGAAGGACGGTCAGCACACCTACCAGGATCGCCGGATGCACGAGGTAGATGCCGAAGGACAGCTCCGAACCCTTGCGTATGAGTGAGTCCAGCCGGCCTGGACGTCGTCTGCGCTGCCACACCGAGCCCAGGGCGAACAGGGCCACGATGCTCGCTGATCCCCATGGCACCATGATGGGCTGAAAGACCGACGCGGCGTCGAACGGCGGCTGTCCGTGATGTCGTGCGATCATGTACCAGAGTTCTGCGGCACCGGCGGCGAGTACCGCGCTCAGTACCGAGAGCCCGATGTGTCGACTCACCCAGCCGCGGAAGCGATCGCCGTGGACCGCGGCGAGCGCACCGGCCACGAGCCAGAACTGGTACATCCCGAACAGCTCGTAACAGTGCTGCTCCAGCACGCCGGCCACCCCGGACCACGGCCGGCCGTAGTGGACTTCCGTCAGGATGGCGATCTGGAGCAATGCGCTTCCTGCCAGCAGCGACCAGTGGTGCCCGGCGGTGCGCCGCACCAGACGGGCCAGCAGCGGGAACAGCAGGTATGCCTGCAGGGTGACCAGCAGGAAGTACAGGTGATACCAGGCGTCGCCGGTGATTAAGTCATAGCCAAGAGTGCGCAAAGCGGCGGTTATCTGGCCGTCTGAGAGCTGTTGGAGGAGACCGCGGCCGGCATAGAGCACGGTCCAGACCACGTACGGCACCCCGACGAGCAGGAACCGACGTCGCCAGAACCGGCCCAGTGCGAGGGGACGGCCGTAATGGGTGTGGAAGAGCACGAAAGTGGTGAGAAAGAAGAACGCCTCACGGGTGAAGTGCAGCAGCACGAGAGCGGCGTTACCGCCGACGCTCTGGAACGGGTTCGTACCGCCCGTCGTGTGGACGCCGACCACCGCGACAAAGGTCAGCAGGCGGACCAGGTCGACGTCGTGCAGATGCGCTGGCCGCCGAGCCATGCCGGGACCGGTGCCGGTGCCGGTGCCGGGACCGGTGCCGGCACCGGTGCCAGGACCAACGACCGGCGGCTCCGGTCGTTGGTCCTGGGAAGAGCCCGGCGCTGTGGTGGTGGCCCGTACCGGGCTCGGCGTCGCCGTCGTCGTCGTCATCCGAATCCGTTCGCACAGTCGAGCCGGTCACGCAGGCGTTGGCTTCCATCGAGGCGGTTGCCGGCGAGCCGCCGCATCACCTTGCCGGTGGGTCCGACCGGCAGCGCGTCGACGACGTCGATGGCAACTGGACGCTTGAAGCGCTCCAGGACGGACTCACAGCGGGCGGCCAGATCGGCGGTGAGGCTCTCGTCAGCCCCGGCGGCTGGTACCACCAATGCAACCGGTGTCTGGCCGAGAACCGGATCGGGGCGGCCGACAACCACGGCCGCATCCACCCGGGGATCGGCAAGCAGGACCTCCTCCACCTCGCGTGGGAAGATTTTCTCGCCACCCCTGTTGATCACATCGTCAGTGCGGCCGGCGAGGAACAGGTACCGATCGGCGTCGAAATACCCCAGGTCGCCGGTATCGAGCCAACCGTCGGCGTCAATCCGCTCGTTTCCGGCCTCGCCCACATAGGCTCTGATCACCCCGGCGCCGCGGATCTGGACGCGGCCCGTGACGCCATCGGGGCACTCCTGCCCGTCCTCGTCGACCACCCGTACCTGCGTGGCGACCGGTAGCCCGACCGAGCCCGCCTTGCGCACGCCACGCAGCGGATTGGCCGCTATCTGGCTCGCGGCCTCGGTCATGCCGTAGGTCTCCAGCACCCCGATGCCCGTGGCCTGCTCGAACGCGTGTAGCACCGCGACAGGCAACGCGGCCGACGCGGACCGGACAAAACGCACCCTGGTCGAACGCGCCTGCCCGACATCCGGGTCGCGCGCGAGGATGGTCACGATGGCCGGTACGGCGTTGATCCAGGTCACGTCGTGTTCGACGATCCGTCGCCAGAATCCCCGGCGGCGGAATCGGGTGTCCAACACGACCGCGCCGCCCGCTGTCAGGGTGGCCAGTAACCCTACCACCTCAGCGTTGACGTGGAACAGGGGTAGCGGACAGAACCCGATGTCGTCGCTGGTAAGGCCGTGATGGACGGCCACCGCACGCGCGACGTGCACGAGCTGCGCCTCGCCGAGGAAGATCTGCTTGGCCGTCCCCGTGGTCCCTGAGGTGGACAGCACCACCCCACCGCCGGCGGCCGGCCGGTCAGCGGTAGGAGCTGGACCGCGGTGGTCGACCCGGGCGGGGCGCGGGCCGACCTGCCCGACGCCGGCCGTCGCAGGTAGCTCCCGGTCGGTGACCACCAGGGCAGGTCCGGCCATCGTGAGCATCCGCTGCAGCTCCGCCGGGGGAGCGTCTGGGCTCAACGGGACGGCGTGGCGTCCGCTGGTGATGGCTCCGAGGTAGGCGGCGGCGAAATCCACCGGATCGGCGACGACGATCGCCACTCGCTGTCCGGGTCGGCAGCCGGCACGGTCGAATTCCGACCACCAGTCACCTACTGTGGCACCGAGTTCGTCGTAGTGCATGCGCCGGCCGCTGCCTGCGTCCACGAGACAGACCCGACGGGGATGGTCCCGACTATGAGCCTCCAGTAGCTCGATCATGCGGCGGTGGCCCGTGGGCGACCGCTCGTCCAGATCCATCGAACGAGGGCTGTCAAGGGTAGCAGGCACGTTCGCATCCTTCTCGAACAACGTTAACGAAACCTCGGGACCCGATGAGAGTTTACCGACGGACCTGCTGGCGGATCATGTTTGCATGGATGGTAAAATTTCGCCGCCTGCCCCGATCTCTCAGCGATTCCACAGCTGGTATTAAAGCCGTTCTCATGTGGTGGTGGAAGGGTAGGGGTGGTATTTGGTGTGCGTGGTGATTTCATCCCGCACGCTGGATCCCCGGACCAGTCAGGTGCCGCTCCAGGAGGTGGCCGTTATGATCACCAGTGCTCTCACTCTGCCTGCACGCCAGCCGAAGCCACGTTCCCGTGGAATCACGATAGTGATCGACAACGGCCTGCCGACAGGCTATTTCCGCGATGCCGTCGCCAGCTTCTGCGATCATATTGACCTGGTGAAGTTCGGCTGGGGTACGTCGCTCGTGACAGCTGGGATGGCCGATAAGATCGCCTGTCTGCGCGGCCTGGGTATCGACTTCCTCTTCGGCGGTGTTGGAAAAGCACATTCTACAGGGTCGTTTCGACGATTTCCGGGAGCTGTGTCGCGAGCAGGGCTGTCGGTATGTGGAGGTGTCGAACGGGACCATCGACCTCGGTGTCGAGGAGAAGGCGAGCTACGTTGCCAAACTCGCCGACGAATTCGTCGTGCTGAGCGAGGTCGGATTCAAGGATGCCGAACGTTCCGAGCGTCAGTCGCCGTCCCGGTGGATCGCCGCCATTCGGACCGACCTGCATGCCGGCGCCCAGATGGTGATCCTGGAAGCACGTGAGACCGGGACCAGCGGAATCTGCCGGCCGGACGGGCAGTTGCGGTTCGGTCTGATCGAGGACATCCTCGACTCCGGCGTGCCAGTCGATCGACTGGTGTTCGAGACGCCTACCAAGACGCTGCAGACCCACTTCATCCGCCGGGTCGGTCCGGATGTCAACCTCGGAAACGTGCACGCCGCCGACGTCGTGGGCCTGGAGACCCTGCGGCTCGGGCTCCGCTCGGACACGCTGCTGGCCTTCGAGTAGAGGAGCGGGCCGTGCGAAACACCGCCGATGTCTTTCATCTCGCCATTCCCGTGATGGACCTGGCGGCGGCGCAGCGATTCTATGTGGACCTGCTCGGTTGCCGGCTCGCCCGCCGTTATTCCGACCGGATCACGCTCGACTTCTTCGGCGACCAGCTTGTCTGCCACCTCACTCCTGATTATGAGCCTGGCGAGGCGACGTTGTACCCGCGCCATTTCGGCGTGACATTCCGGGACGGTGCCGACTTCGACGCACTGCTGCGCCTGGTCGAACTGCGCGAGGTGGCGGTCTTCCAGCCCGAACAGGTACGTTTCGCCGGGCTGGTCGAAGAGCATCGGACCGTGGTGCTGCGCGACCCGTCGGGCAACCTGCTCGAATTCAAACACTATGTCGACCCGCGGATGATGTACTGATCTTCAGGAGGTCGTGTCGTCGGCTACCGGGACCCCTGATCGGAGCATTCGGGCGTTAATGGTCAATAATATGCGACATCGCACTCGTTCTGTTCTGGTCGGGAGTGGTTGACAAGTGGCAGACTGTCGTGTTCGGAGGAGGTGAACTGTGGTCAACGAGGCTGATCGTTTTGAGGTGCCCCTGTACAGTGTCGCCGAGGCCGGCCGGTACCTGCGGGTGCCGACCTCGACCTTCACGACGTGGGCATATGGGTACATACGCCAGCGGCCGGGACGGTCTCCGGTTCGCGGTGAGCCGATTGTCACAGCGTGTTCGACGCCGGAGCACGGCGAGGCCGTGGTGCCGTTCATCGGTCTTGCCGAGGGCCTGGTGCTCGCGGCGATCCGGCGCGCAGGTGTGCCGCTTCAGCGCATCCGGCCCGCTCTCACCCGCCTGTCCGAGGAGCTCGGGATCGAGCACGTCCTTGCGTCCAAGGCCCTCTACACCGACGGCGCAGAGGTGCTCTACGACTTCGCCGAGAGCCAGGGCGATACGCCCGAAGCGCGGGGTGCGCGGGACTTGGTAGCCGTGCGCAAAGGCCAGCGGGTGTTCGGGGATGTCGTCGATGCCTACTTGCAGCGCGTCGACTTCGCGCCCGATGGCTATGCCCGGCTCATTCGCCTGCCCGAGTACCAGCACGCCGAGATTGTGGTCGACCCCAGTCGCGGGTTCGGTCAGCCGATCTTCTCCCGTGGCGGAGCCAGGCTCGAAGACGTCCTGGGACGGTTCCACGCCGGCGAGCAGCTCGCGGAGGTCGCCGAAGAGTTCGGCGTCCCCCCGGACGAGCTGGAAGACGCCGTACGGATCGCCAGCAAACCCGCTGCCTAGTGGCACATCCCGAGGGGCTTCCCCACGTCTTCGTCGACCGTAGCCTCGGTCGCATCACAGTCCCTCGGCTGCTGCGGCAAGCCGGCATCGAGCTGACGACGCTCGCCGAGCACTATGGCATCCCGCAGGACGAGAAGGTTGACGACGTCACCTGGCTCACCGATACCGCTCGGCTCGGCTGGATCGGGTTCATGAAAGACGAGAGGATCAGACGCAGACCCACCGAGAAGGCAGCCGTCATGCAACACGCTGCTCGCTGCTTCTACATCACTCGGCAGAACCTGTCCGGTCCAGAGATGGCCCAGCGACTGATCGACAATCGTGATGCGATCGTCGCCGCGGGCGCCGCGCCGCGAATAATGATCGCGCGCCCTTCGGCCCCATTGGGACGGGTACCCGCGGAAGCGGCCAGATCAGGGGAACGTCCCATCGAAGAAAAACCAGGTCGTCCTACAGGGAGCGGCGGTAGGCGTCGAAGGCGCGGGTGGCGAGCATCCCGGCCATCGTCGCCAGCGCGGTGAGGCAGCACAGATAGATGCTGACCGTCAGCCAGTCCGGGTCGGTCGAGCCGGCCTCGCGGGCGGCGCTGACCGCCCAGTCCACCGGGTTGACCCGCGCGATGACCTGCATCCAGCCGGGCATGAGGTTGCGGGCCATGATGGCTGATGACATGAACGTCAACGGCAGGATGGCGAAGTTCACCGCCGCGATCAGGGCGTCCTCCTTGCGCACGATCAGGGCCAGCGCGTGGGAGAAGGCTGCGACCGTGACCGCGACGAGCGACGCGGCGCTGAGCAGGACGGCCGGGCCGACCAGTCCGTTGCGGTAGTGGGTCCCGACGGCCCAGCCGAGCAGCATGATGATGATCGACTGGATGGCGGTGACGACCGTCTGGTAGACGAGCGCGCTACTGATCAGTGCTGACTTCCGGACCGGGGACGTGAGCATCCGATCCATCACGCCGCGATCGATGTCGATGATGACCCTCATCCCGGACCAGCCAGCCGAGAACAGGGCGCTCATCACCACGACGCCCGGGGTCAGGAAATCGAAGTAGGACCCGCCGCCGAAGCCGGGGACATCGACGACCCGACGGAACAGTGAGCCGAACAGGGGCAGCCAGACCACGGCCTGCACGATCGTGATCGCCAGGTATGCCGGCTGGCGCAGCATGGCGCGCAGGTGCCGTACGGTCAACCAGCGCAGCTGGCGGCCTGCGGAGGCCGCGTACTCAGTCGCCGATGCCGGCACCGATCCCGGCCGGGGTACCGGAATGTCCGCCGACAGGCCGGGCCGGGTGGTGCTGTCCGCGATAGCCGTGCTGGTACCGGCGCCGGTGGCCGCGCTGCCTGACATCACGCCACGTCCTTCTTTTCCTGGACGCCCGGGAGAAGGACGTCGTTTCCCCTGGCGTAGTCCGCGCGCGGAGCAGCATTGTCCGCGCGCGGAGCAGCATCGTCCGTGCGCGGGGCAGGCTCGCCGGTGGCCATGAAGCGGCGACCGACATGGCGCAGGTAGACGTCGTCCAGCGACGGTCGGGCGATCGTCGCGGCGATGACCGTGACGTCCACCCGGTCGAGTGCGGCGAAAACGGCGGGCAGCGACGACGCGCCGTCGGCCACCCGGCTGTGGACCTCCCGGCCGTCCACCGTGGTTTCGCCGACCCCGGGGACCTCGTTCAGAGCCGTGGTGACCCGGTCCGCGAGAGCGGTGTCGGCAACGGTCGCGAGCTCCAGGTGGACGGCGTCACCACGCAGCTCGCTCTTGAGCTCGTCCGGGCTGCCTTCGACGAGGATGCGGCCGTCGTCGATGATGGCGACCTTGGATGCAAGCCGGTCGGCCTCCTCCAGGTAGTGGGTGGTGAGCAGGATCGTCAGCCCGTCCGCCGCGAGTGAACCGATCTCGTCCCACATCTGTGCGCGTGCGTGCGGGTCGAGCCCGGTGGTGGGTTCGTCGAGGAACAGCACGCTGGGCCGGTGGACCAGGCCGACGGCCACGTCGAGCTTTCGCAGCATCCCGCCGGAGTAGGTGCGTGCCGGCCGGTCGGCAGCCTGACTCAGCTCGAACCGTTCGAGCAGGCCGGTGACCCGGGTGGTCAGCCCGGCGCGGGGAAGCCCGTGCAGATGCGCCGCGAGCGCGATGTTCTCCCGCCCGGTCGCTTCCAGATCGATACCGGAACGCTGCGTGACAACCCCGATCGCCTGCCGCACCTGGCCGGGATGGGCGAGGACGTCGAGCCCGGCGACCGTGGCCGCACCGGAGTCAGGACGTGACAGCGTGGTGAGGATCTTCACTGTGGTGGACTTGCCGGCACCGTTGGGTCCCAGCAGACCGAACACTGTGCCGGGGGCGACGCTGAAGCTCAGGCCACCCAGTGCCCGGACACCACCCCGGTAGGTCTTGACCAGGTCGGTTGCCGTGATCGTAGGCTCGACGGGGTCGGCTGGCGGGGCCAGCGCTGCCGTGGAGCGCTCGGACGGCGCCGCGGCCTGCGCCGGAGCCGGACTTGAGGTCATCGGGTCCCCCTGACGTTCCTGAACCTGTGGGCTGACGGGTGACGGACGTGGCGGTTCACACCTGGGACGACTGCGCGGAGTCGTCCGTTTCGGAGGCGTTCGGGCTGCCCTGTGCGGCGATCGCCCGTTCAGCCGTGTTCAGGACGGATTCGGCCGCTAATCCCGTGTGGCCACCGGCCTGCAGTGCGCGGACCACGACGTCGCGGATCCTTTCCGGGTCGGTCTCGCGGGTGTGGATCGCATCCCAGATATGGATGCCGTCCAGGGTCCGTCCGGAGATCGCCCGGATGAGTTCGTCCACGTAGCGGAGCTCGGCCTCGGCCAGCGCGTTGACGTATTCGCTCTCCAGCGTGAACAACCGGGGCAGGCCTTCGCGGACAGCGAAGGCCTCACCCGCGTGGGTGTGCTCGATCTGGAGCATGAGCCGGCTGCGGCGTTCGGTGAGCAGCCGGACGGCGTCGTCGGGTGTGAGCACAGCCAGCATGGACAGTGCCGCCTCGAAGCGCTGGTACTCCTTGGCGGGTGTGCTGACAAGCTCGGACATCCAGTCGTAGAGCTCGGTGCGGCCGGATGCGGTGATCTCGTAGATGGTCCGTTCGGGCCGTCGGCCTTCGCGAACGGTCTCCCGGGCCGCGATGTACCCGCCACGGGCCAGCGAGTCCACCACGGTGTAGAGCGAGCCGTAGGTCAGCTTGATGCTGTTTTCCTTGTGTCGCTCACGCATAGTAGTCGACATCTCGTACGGATGCATGGGTCGTTCGTTGAGCAGCGCAAGTACGGCCAGTGCCAACATGTTTGCTGTCCGTTGACGGGTCATGCTCTCACCATCCCGACTCCGAGTACTCGGCTACGAGTATCCGGTAAGTGGACGCCGACTGTCAATCGGATGGCTACTTCCAGTGGTCAGCGGCCACTGTCGGCCGCAGCTGACGGCCGCCGGGTCGCACTACGGCGTGTTCGCTGGACCAGACGGCCGACTCTCGAAAGGCTCCAGAGGCGCACCCGCTCGAAGAGGCCGAAGCCGCGAACGCAGGTGCCGCCTGGTGTGGCAACAACCGGACACACCGGTCGCGTGACGCCCTACGCCGAGCGCCGAGCGGCTGGCTGCGGCATGCTCACAAGTGCGTCGTGACACAACCGGCGCGGGTGGGCTCGGCGGCGCACCCGCGCCGGCTTCCAACCGCCGGTGCTCTGGGGGCGACGGCATCCGGGGACGACGGCCTCCGGGCGCGCGATCTGACGATCGTTGCTCGCCCTCTGGTCCTCCGGGCGGTTGGTGGTCCGCGCACCGAACTGTCGCCGGTGGGCGGCTGGGTCAGCCCCCGCCCACCGGCGGCTCCTCCCGTGCGGTCGCAGATGGTAACGGCGTGGGCGCACCGGCGGAGTGCGGTGTGGACCTGCGAGGATCGGTGGCATGCCAGTCGGATCCGAGGCTCCGGCCTCTCAGGAGTTGTTCCGTCGCGCACAGCGAGTCATCCCTGGTGGGGTCAACTCGCCGGTTCGGGCGTTTCGAGCGGTGGGCGGCACACCGCGCTTCATGGTGTCCGGGGATGGTGCGTACCTCACCGACGCGGACGGTCGCCGGTACGTCGACCTGATCTGCTCCTGGGGTCCGATGATCCTGGGTCACGCCCATCCGGCGGTCGTCGAGGCCCTTGCGGTGGCGGCGTCGCGGGGCACGAGCTTCGGCACGCCGAGCCCGGGCGAGGTCGACCTGGCCGAAGAGATCGTGTCCAGGGTGGCACCGGTCGAGCAGGTCCGGCTGGTCAACTCCGGGACCGAGGCCACCATGAGCGCGTTGCGGCTTGCGCGGGGTTTCACCCGGCGTTCGAAGATCATAAAATTTGCCGGCTGCTACCATGGTCATGTCGACGCGCTGCTTGCCGCCGCCGGATCGGGCGTGGCCACCCTTGGCCTACCGGACACTCCGGGTGTCACCAGCGCCACCGCCGCGGACACGATCGTGGTGCCCTACAACGATCTGGGTTCGGTCGAGACGGCGTTCGCCGAGTATCCCGGCGAGATCGCCGCTGTCATCACCGAGGCCGCAGCGGCGAACATGGGGGTTGTCCCGCCGCTGCCGGGCTTCAACGCCGGGTTGCGTCGGCTCTGCGACAGCCACGGGGCGTTGTTCATTCTGGACGAGGTGATGACCGGCTTTCGGATTGGCCCGGCCGGCTGGTGGGGGGTCGAGGGCGCAATCGAGGGATGGGCGCCGGATCTGTTCACCTTCGGCAAGGTCATGGGCGGTGGGCTGCCAGCGGCGGCCTTCGGTGGCCGGGCTGAGGTGATGGCGCAGCTTGCCCCGGCCGGGCCGGTCTACCAGGCCGGGACGCTGTCGGGTAATCCGCTTGCCGTTGCCGCCGGTCTCGCCACGCTTCGAGCGTGCGGCCCGGATGTGTACGCGACGGTGGACGCGCGCGCCGGCGACGTCGCCGGGATCGTGTCGACGGCCCTGACCGAGCAGGGCGTACCGCACCTGCCCAGTAGCGCCGGCTCCCTGTTCAGCGTGTTCTTCACCGACGTGCCGTCCGTCGTCGACTACGCCGGGGCGCGGACCCAGTCCAGTGCCCGGTACGCGGCGTTCTTCCATGCGATGCTGGACGCAGGGGTATACCTGCCGCCTTCCGCGTATGAGGCGTGGTTCGTCTCGGCGGCGCATGACGACGAGGCGGTGGAACGGATCGCCGGTGCCGCGCCTGCGGCGGCGCGGGCCGCGGCCGGCGTTCCCGAGCCGGTGCCGGCAACAAGTGCTGGAGGGATGCGCCCATGACGCGGACGGGCGGTGACACACCGCTGACGACCATCCACCTTGTCCGCCATGGTGAGGTCTTCAACCCCGAGAAGATTCTGTATGGCCGGCTGCCGGGGTTCGTGTTGTCGGAGGCCGGCGCGCGCCAGGCTAAGGTCACGGCGGAGTTCCTTGTTGATCACGACATCGCCGCGGTTGTGGCGAGCCCGCTGGAGCGGGCGCGACAGACCGCCGAGCCGATCGCGCAGTGTCGCGGTGTCACCGTTGAGGTAGACCCCCGCCTCATTGAAAGCCGCAACGTCTTCGAAGGCAAGCCGTTCGAGGCCGGGCCCGCGCTTGTCCGGTATCCGAGGATGTGGAAACTTCTGATCAATCCGTTCGAGCCCTCCTGGGGGGAGCCCTACGCCGAGATCGCCGGGCGGATGCTGGCCGCCGTCGCCGAGTGGCGTGACACCTACTGCGGCCGGGAGGTGGTCCTGGTCAGCCATCAGCTACCGGTGTGGACGACTCGCCGGGCGCTCGAGGGCAACAGGCTCTGGCACCGCCCGGACCGTCGCCAGTGCGCGCTCGCCAGCGTGACGTCGGCGGTATACGCCGGCGATCGGTTGGTGCGGGTCGACTATGCCGAGCCGAACGGCCCGACTGTGCACCGGGCCGGCTCCGCCGGCGCGTGAGGGTCGCCGGCGGCGACGGGCCGTGGATGTCGGGTGGCCGTGGATGTCGGGTGGCCATGGGTGTCGGATAGCTGCGGGTCTCAGACAGCTGTGGGTGCTGGGCATCCGCGGCACCTGCAACCTACCCTGGGGTCGAGTTCTACAGTTGGTCGTAGACGTGTCCGTGGTCGGCACCGGTAGATCAAGAGCGGTGAGGTCATGGATGGCGATGTCAGCGGAGATCTGCTGCACATGAGGGGAGTGGGTGTGGACGAGCGACGGAGCGCGGCAGGAGTGGGGGCCGGCGCATCCAGGATGTCGATTGTCCAGGTCGGGCAGCTTCCATGGCACGGTCCGTCTAAGGGACTGTCGCTCGTTGTCATCAGCGTGCTGTGTGTGTTGGTCTCTGTGGTGACAGGCTGTTCCAGCGGGGCCGACAGTGTGGATCAAGCCGCCGGTGGCGGGTTCGGCTTCGTCCAGCAGGCGCCCAACTCCGACTTCGTCCCGATCGACAAGCGGGTGCCGGCGCCAAACCTCGCCGGTCCGACCGTGGCCGGTCCAGACCTGGACCTCGCGGGCTTCCGCGGGAGGATCGTCGTCGTGAACTTCTGGGCCTCGTGGTGCGCGCCCTGCCGCGCCGAAACGCCCGGCCTGGTCACGATGGCCGCGGACAACCCGCAGGTGGCCTTCGTGGGAGTGAACGAGAAGGACAACCTCTCGGCGGCGAAGGCGTTCATCCGGGACAACGGTGTGACCTATCCCAGCATCGTCGACCGGATCGGCACGCTCGCCGCGCGCTGGCCGGTGCCGCCCGGCCTGCCGTCCACCTTCGTGCTTGACGGTAAGGGTCAACTCGCGGCCCGGTTCACCGGCGGCGTCCTCGCCGACGAGCTGATGCCCGTCCTCACCAGGCTGGCGGCCCAGGCATGAACGACACCGCCATGAACGACACCGCCATGAACGACATCGCAGGGACGCGGGGGGCACCTGCGTGAGCGTCGCGTCGTTCGTCACCGACGGACCCGTGCTGCTTGCCGCGCCGGTCGCTGCGGCGGCCGGACTGCTGTCGTTCCTGTCACCGTGTGTGCTGCCGTTGGTGCCTGGATATCTGTCATTCGTCACCGGGCTGTCGGGTGAGGACCTCGCCATCGGTGCTCCTGGAGTCCTGATCCCAGCCGCAGCCGCAGCCCCAGCCGCAACCCCGACCGCCACCCGCAGCCCGACCCAGGCCTGGGCCCGGTTGCGGGCCGGGCGTCGACGGGTGGGCCGCGTCACCCTCGGAACCGGCCTTTTCGTCGCCGGCTTCACCGGGGTCTTCGTCAGTTATGGTGCCGCGTTCGGCGGGTTGGGGCGATGGTTGACCCTGCACCAGGTCGGCGCCAGCCGGATCCTCGGCGCGGTGACGATCGTCATGGGGCTGGCGTTCGCCGGTGCGTTCGCGCGGGTTCCCCTGGCCAACCGGGAGTGGCGCATCCACCGCCTGCCGGCGTCCGGCCTGGTCGGCGCACCGCTGCTTGGCGTCCTGTTCGGGATCGGCTGGACGCCCTGCCTCGGGCCCACGCTGACGGCGGTGCTCGGACTGGCCGTGCAGAGCGCGACCGCCGGCCGGGGGGCGTTTCTCTCCGCCGTCTACTGCCTGGGGCTGGGCGTGCCGTTCCTGATCGTGGGCCTGGCGTTCCGGCGGGTTGCCGGTGCGCTGGCGGCGGTGCGCAGGCGCGCGCGGATGCTCACCCTCTTCGGCGGCATCCTTCTTGTGGTTGTCGGATTCCTCCAGGTCACCGGTGCCTGGACGGATTTGATCGCGGCTGCGCGCCCCTACGCGCCGGGTTTCGCGGAGAGTCCGCTGTGACAACGGGCGGAGGGTCCGCGGTGACGACGAGCGGAGGGTCCGCGGTGACAACGGGCGGAGGGTCCGCGGTGACGACGACGATCGGTGCGGCGGCGCCGACGACGGTGCCCGACGAGGTACGCGACGAGGCGCGGACACGCGCCGACCATGCGCACGCCCAGGAGTTGGAAACGGCGTCCGGATCGCCGGCGGGATCGCCTCCCGGGCCAGCTGGCGGGCCGGGCGGGAACGCCGGCGGCGGCCTGCGCCGCTTCGGGTCCGCCGGGCGGGTGACGGCGCCGATCCGGAAGGTCTGGCATCAGCTGACCAGCATGCGCACCGCGCTGCTGCTGCTGTTCCTGCTCGCGCTCGCCGCCGTCCCCGGATCCCTGCTGCCGCAGCGGTCGCTGAACCCGCTGAAGGTCGAGCAGTACTTTCGTGATCATCCGTCGCTTGCGCCGGCACTGGACAGATTGTCCGCATTCAACGTATTCGGTGCTCCCTGGTTCGCCGCGATCTACCTGTTGTTGTTCATCTCTCTGATCGGATGCCTGTCGGCCAGGGTCCGCTGGCATGCCAGAGCACTGGTGGGCCGCCCGCCGCGGGCACCGGCCCGGCCGAGCCGGCTGACCGGGGGACAGTCGTGGGACAGCGCGCTCACCCCGTCGGAGGCGGTCGAGGCGGCGCGGATGGTCCTGCGACGGCGGCGGTTCCGGGTGGCGCTCGCCGCCGACGGCGCCACCCGTCCGGACAGCAGCCCGGACTTCTCCGTGGCGGCGGAAAAGGGCTACCTGCGCGAGACGGGGAACCTGATCTTCCACATCGCGCTGGTCTTCATGCTCGTCGGGGTCGGACTGGGCTCGTGGTTCGGATATCAGGGTACGGTCCTGGTGATCACGGGTGACGGGTTCGCGAACACGCTGGTCTCCTACGACCAGTTCAGCCGGGGCAGGCTCGTCGACCCCGTCGGTGATCTAGCGCCGTTCTCCCTGACGATGGAGGAGTTCACCGCGTCCTACCAGCCGACCGGCCAGCCCGCGGACTTCCGCGCGAAGGTCGCGTACGCTACCGAGCTCGACGGGCACACCCGTACCGCTGAGATCCGGGTCAACCATCCGCTGGCGGTCGGCAGCGCAAAGGTCTACCTGATCGGGCACGGGTACGCGCCGCACTTCGTGTTGAGGAACAGCGCAGGCGGGGTCGTCTGGGAGGGCTACCAACCGTGCACCCCCCGCGACGCCATGTTCGCGTCCACCTGCACCTTGAAGATCGGCGACACCGGGCTCGCGCCGACCGGGCCCACGCGTGAGCCCCAACAGCTGGCATTCAGCGGCGTGTTCACGCCCACCACCGAACTGGACCGGGCCCGCGGCTATGTCTCGACCTATCCGGCCGCGAATGCGCCCGGCCTCACGCTCACCGGCTATGTCGGCAACCTGCACATCAACGAGGGCATTCCGCAGAACGTCTACTCGCTGGATACCCGTGACATGCACCAGCTGCGCGTGAACGGGCCACTCGGCGACAATCGTGCGGCGCAGGTGCTCGCGCTGAACAACCCGCGTCAGCGAACAGTCACCGGCCTGCCCGGTGGGATGTCGCTGGAGGTCGACGGTCTGCGCGAGTTCGCGACGTTCCAGACGAAGTCGGACCCGTTCAAGGGCTGGGTCCTTGTCGCGGCGATTGCGATCATCTCCGGCCTGCTGGTGAGCATGCGGGTCCGCCGACGCCGGATCTGGGTGCGGGCGCGCCCCGTGGCCGACGCGGCTGCCGATGCCGATACCGGCGTAGCCACCGATACCGACGCGGTTACCGTGACCATGGTCGAGATCGGTGGTCTGTCCCGGTCCGACATCGACGGCTTTGCGGCCGAGCTGCGGGCAATCGCCCTGGATGTACGGGCGGCCACGGCGAGTGCCCCCCGGCCGCTGGACTCCCCCGAACAGGAGCTGTGATGCCCGTCAACTCCGGCCTTGCCGCGTTGTCCGA
>NZ_CAUVXI010000034.1:0-4801 GCF_963555845.1 Protofrankia sp. Cas8
CCTGTCACGGGCCGGGCGCCAGGTCCACGCTGAATACAGGTTCACGCCGATCGCGGGTTCGCACTGAATGCGGATTCACACCGGATGCCGCACGAGGGCGCGTCTCCTACGCGCTGGCGGTCGATTCCTCCGGCATGGGGTCGCCGAAACGCCAGCCCGGCACGATGCCACGATTGAAGAAGCTGCGGAACTCCCGTACGGACGGGCCGTCCGGCTTCACCCAGAGCGTCTTCTCGGGCATCCGCAACCATTTCAGAACGTCCATGTCGGCGTAGGCGTTCCGCCGGACGGTGAGCCACATCATGCGGGCGAGCGCGTGGTTGAGCGGAGCGAACAGCGGCCCCGGGCCGATCTTGCGTACCACGACCCGCCACGTGAAGATCGTGAGATCGTCCCGAATGGGTGTACCGCCGAGGACCATCGTCAGCATCGGCCCAGAGCGGTCGACCGTGGCGTCCTTCTGCGTCCGGTAGATGGCCGCGGCCGGCCCGATCATCTCGATGAACGCGAACGGCTTGAACCACCGCTGGACCTTGTTCCGGCTCGCGTCGTCGGCTGGCCGGAGCTGGTATTCAAGACGGTCTTCCTTGTTCACCATGACCGCGTACTCAAGGTGCCCGGTGCCCTTGTGGGCGTTCGGGAAGTGGTAGATGTCGGAAACGTGCTCCGCTACCGGCAGCAGTTTCCCGTGCGCGATGTAGACCTGGCCCTTGAGGTTGAGGTACTTCTTGGAGTCAGCGTAGGAGACCTCCGTGAACTCACCGACAGGCTCCGGCCCGTACCAGAACCAGATGTTGCCGGCGTGTTCACGGACGGGGATCGACCGTTGGCCCGCCCGTGGGGGGATCTTCGACCGATCCAGCCCCGGGATGACGTCGCAGCCGCCGTCCGTCCCGAATTCCCAGGCGTGGTAACCGCATTTGATCCGATCATCGACGACGGTCCCGCAACGGGCGAGGTCAGCACCCATGTGGCAGCACTGACTGTCGATCATTCCGACGTCGCCGTTCTTCCCTCGGAAGAGCGCGAACTGATGAGACATGAACTCCACGGGAACGACCTGACCGGGCACGAGATCTTCACTGAACCGGGCGAAATACCAGCCCAGCGGATAGTCGGTCTTCTGTTCCTCGTCCATCGACTGGCCTTCGAGGAGCCGTCTGTCATATGCCTTCAGTTGTCTCTGCCATTTCGACTTCGACACGGGTCCTCCGGGAGTCCTACGTCTTCCAGGGCGAGTGTGCACGAAGCGGCCGGCATATCCAACTAGCATATCCAACCGGCATACCAAGCCGGCACCAGGATGATGACGCTGCCGACCGGCCGCTCCGTGCGGCAACACATAATCGACGTTAGCATGCAATCCACACCGGATCCCGCCGACCCCGACGCGTGACCGAAACAACAAACAGCGCCCGGCAGCGAGGTAACACGGTAACGGCGGCGTTTCGGACGGGCCGCCGTCGGCGGGGTCACTCTGTTATCAGGGCCATACCGATAGGGCGGACCGTTTCCGGCGGAGTAGGCTGGCGTCTTCCCACGGCGGCCGAGCACCCCTTCACCGCCCACTCATTCCGACCGTTGGGCGGTGCGTGAATGTCCACTCTTTCTCGGTCCAGGAAATACTGTTGGTGACTCAGCCCACATCCACCCAGTTCAGGGTGCGTTCAACCGCCTTACGCCAACCCGCGTACCCGCTTTCGCGCCGGTCGACCGACCACTCGGGTTCCCACCGGCGGTCCTCCCGCCAGTGCGCGGCGAGTTCGTCGGTGTCCCGCCAGAAGCCCACCGCGAGGCCGGCCGCGTAGGCCGCGCCCAGGGCCGTCGTCTCCGCGATCACAGGTCGGCTGACGGGGATCCCGAGGATGTCCGCCTGCGTCTGCATGCACAGGTCGTTGGCTGTCACACCGCCGTCGACCCGCAGGACGTCGAACACCACACCGGAGTCCTGACCCATCGCCTCGGCCAGGTCGCGGCTGGCGTAGCAGATCGCCTCCAGAGCGGCGCGGGCCAGATGTGCCCCGGTGTGGAAGCGCGACAGGCCCACGATCACGCCACGCGCGTCCGACCGCCAGTACGGCGCGAACAGCCCCGAGAAGGCCGGGACGAAGTAGAGGCCGGCGCTGTCGGGCACCTGCCGGGCCAGCGCCTCACTCTGCGCCGCGCTGGCGATGATGCCGAGATTGTCCCGCAGCCACTGCACCGCCGAGCCCGTGACCGCGATCGAGCCTTCCAACGCATAGACGGGATCCTGGTCACCGAACCGGTAGCCGACCGTGGTGAGCAGGCCGTGACCGGACCACACGGCCCGCGTTCCGGTGTTCAGCAGGAGAAAGTTGCCGGTGCCGTAGGTGTTCTTGGCCTGGCCGGGTGCGAAGCACACCTGGCCGACGGTTGCGGCGTGCTGGTCCCCGAGCGCGGCGGTCAACGCCACCTCGCCGCCCAGCGGCCCGGCCTGCGTGGTCGTCCCGTAGCCGGCCGGCTCGGATGACGACCGGATCGTCGGGAGCATGGCGGGCGGGATGTCGAACAACGACAGCAGCTCGTCGTCCCAGTCGAGGGTCTGAAGGTTCATCAGCATGGTGCGGCTGGCGTTGGTCACATCCGTCACGTGCACCCCGCCGTGCGGACCCCCGGTGAGGTTCCACAGCAGCCAGCTGTCCATCGTCCCGAAGATCGCCTCACCCTGCTCCGCCGCCCTGCGGACCCCGTCCACGTTGTCGAGAATCCACTGGATCTTGGCCGCGGAGAAGTAGGTCGCCGGCGGCACCCCGGCCTTGCTCTGGATGATCTGACCACGGCCGTCTCGGATCAGCGCCGACGCGAGCCGGTCGGTTCGGGTGTCCTGCCAGACGATCGCGTTGTAGTAGGGCTGGCCGGTACGGGGGTTCCACACGACGGTGGTCTCCCGCTGGTTGGTGACGCCGAGCGCCACCAGGTCGGACGACCTGAGGTGGGCTCCGGCCAACGCCGATTGGATGACCACCGCCGTCCGTTCCCAGATCTCCACGGGGTTGTGCTCGACCCATCCGGAGCAGGGCAGGATCTGCTGGTGCTCCAGTTGGTGGCGCCCGACCTCGTTGCCATCATGATCAAAAATCATGAAACGGGTGCTCGTGGTGCCCTGGTCGACCGCTCCGACGAAGTCGCTCATCGCCCGCTTCCTCCTACCGCCTGTGGCCGCCGGCGAGGGTCACCCGGACCATGCCGTACCGGAAACACGTCGGCCCACGCCCTCGACTATTTTCGCCACGACCGGTGGACATTCACATGTTCCGTTGAGTCGGATTTGCGAATCATCGCCCGATCACGGAAACCTACCCCGATGATTGCCGGCCGACTCCGCGCCGGCGTCAGATACTAACAATCTGCCGGCGGATCCGGTGGAGAATCCGATCGGTGGTGAAGAGAATCACCCGGAAGCGCGGCAGCCGGTGGGTCGCCAAGGCCGTCTCCGACGCCTGCCGCGGCCGCCGAGATGATTCGCGCGACGTTGCCCGACTGACGGATCAACCCGCCGCCGGCCGTAATACGTTGAGATCGTCATGGAAGCGGAAACTGGAAGCGGGAACGCCGTGCAACCATACGGCGACGATTTCGTGACCCATCGGGTCGATCGGGCGAAGGACCTGATCGTGACGCAGAGTCGCTTACGCGGTCTGTTGCGCGCAGGCCGCATGGTTGCCTCCGACCTGAGCCTGTCCGTCGTGCTCACCCGCATTGTCGAAGCGGCCTGTGATCTCGTCGATGCCCGCTACGGAGCACTCGGCGTGATCGCCCACGACCAGCACCTCGAGCAGTTCATCCATGTCGGCTTCGACGAGAGCATGGTTCGCCGGATTGGTGATCTTCCTCGTGGCAAGGGCATCCTCGGCCTGCTCATCCGCGAACCCTACCCACTGCGGCTCGACGACATCACCACCGATCGCCGGGCGGACGGCTTCCCAGCCGGGCACCCGCCCATGCACAGTTTCCTCGGCGTTCCGATCCGTATCGGAACCAAGGTCTTCGGCAATCTCTACCTGACGGACAAACAGAACGCGTCGCGTTTCACCGCGGAAGACGAGGAGCTCGTGCAGGCACTCGCCGCAAGCGCTGGTGTCGCCATCGAGAACGCACGTCTTTTCGAGGAGTCCCAGCGCAGGCAACGCTGGTTGCAGGCGTCCGCCGACATCACCCGCCATCTGCTGGCTGAGGCACCGAACCCACTGGAGCTGATTGCGCGCAGAGCCCAGGAAGTCGCCGACGCCGACTTCTCCGCCGTTCTACTGCCGCGATCCTCGCCCGAGGAACTCATCGTGCAGGTCGCGACCGGCGACTACCCCGACGGGCTGGTCGGCACCGTTGTTCCCGCGTCCGATCCGCTGGCCGGGCGCAGCGGCCCGCTGATGGTCATTCCGCTCATCGCCTCGGGCGACAGTGTCGGCGCGCTCGTTCTCGGCCGGCGTACGGACGGCCGGCTGTTCACCGACGCCGACATCGACATGGCGTCGGGATTCGCCGGGCATATCGCGCTGGCCCTCGAACTGGCCCAGGCCCGCGCCGACCGTGACCGGATAGCCGTCCTGGAAGAACGCGACCGCATCGCCCGCGACCTGCACGATCACGTGATCCAGCGGATCTTCGCCACGGCGATCGGGCTGCAGGGCCTGGTGGCGCAGACCGAGGCGACCAACCAGCAGTCCGAACGGCTCACCTCCTACATCGATGATCTGGACGAGACCATCGGGCAGATCAGGACGACCATCTTCCAACTGCGCCGGCGCGGCCGCCAGAACCTCCCGAGCCTGCGTGGGCAGCT
>NZ_CAUVXI010000034.1:5030-33745 GCF_963555845.1 Protofrankia sp. Cas8
CCGCGACATCGTCGACGACGCCACCTCCTCCCTCGGGTTCACCCCGCACCTGCGGTTCGAGGGTGCCGTGGACTCAACCGTCTGTGACGTTGTCGGGGAGCATCTGGTGGCCGTCCTGCGGGAGGCCCTGTCCAACGTCGCCCGGCATGCGCGGGCGACGCAGGTGCACGTGACGGTCTGGTCCACCGACGGAGAAGTCCGGGTGGATGTGATCGACAACGGGATCGGCGGCGTGGATCCCGATGGGCGCAACCACTCCAGTGGGTTGGCCAACATGCGCAGCCGGGCCGAGGAGCTGGGGGGCAGGTTCATCGTGTTCTCCCCCGCCGGCGCCGGCACCCGACTGTCGTGGTCGGCCCGCACCCGGGTACCGGATCAGGACGCCTAGGGCGTCTGCGGCGGGTCCTGATCCGGTCACCCCATCACGGTGACCCCATCCGGTGACGCGGTCAGGCGGCGCGGTCAGGCGGCGCGACGCAGGGCGGGCATCTCCCCGGCAATCCCGTCGGCGGTGCCCGCCAGTGTCACGACCGCGTCCAGCTCGTCGAAACCGCTGGTGCGGTGAGTGATGAGCAGGAGGGTCCGGCCGCGGGTCACGTCCAGGATCGTGCGCATCACCGCGGCCTCGGTCACCGGATCAAGGTGTGCGGTCGGTTCGTCGAGGATGAGCACCCGTGGATCGGCGAGCAGCGCGCGGGCCAGCAGCAACCGTTGACGCTGGCCGCCGGACATCCGCTCGCCGTCCGCCCCAACCCGGGTCACCAGGCCGTCCGGCAGGGCCGCGACCCAGTCGGCGAGCCCCACCCGAGCGAGCACGCCGGTGAGCTCCGCGTCAGCCGCCCCGGGACGCGCGATCAGCAGGTTCTCCCGCACCGTCGCGTCGAACACGTGCGCATCCTGTGTCATCCCGGTGACACTTCGATACAGCTCGTCGGTTCCGACGTGCCGCAGGTCCACCCCACCGACCTCGACCCGGCCCGCCACCGGGTCACGGAAGCGCAGCAGCAGGTCGACGACGCTGCTCTTGCCCACGCCGCTGGCCCCGACGAGCGCGACCCGGCTGCCGGCCGGTAGGTACAGATTGAAGCCGTCGAGCACCAGCGGGCCGTGCGGGCCGTACCGCAGGCGGACGCCGGCCATGCGGACGTCGAGTGGGCCGGCGGGCAGGGGTCGGGGCCGAGCGGGCTCGCCGACCGGCGGCTCGCGGTCGAGGACCGCGAAGACCCGACCCGCGGCCTGGCGGGCTTCGGCGAGTGCCGCGAAGGCGCCGGTCAGGCCTGCCAGCGGCTCGAAGGCGGCGATCGTGGTGAACACGACCACGCCGAGCATCACCGGGGACAGCACCGCGCGGTGCACGGCGTCCACCCCGACGACGCTGACGGCCGCCAGCGTGAGGCCGGCGGCAAGGGAACCGGTCGCCGTCCCCCACGCCGGTGACCGCTGCCACGGCCCGACCAGCCGCAGGATCTCGTCGTCGCGGCGGCGCAGCAGCGCAAGCCTGGACCGGACCGCGCCGAACGCGACAAACTCGTCCAGACCGTCGAGCAGGGAGACGATCTCGGTGTCCCTGCGCGCCCGCGCCAGCGCGGTGGCGGTGACCATCCCACGGGTACGGCGGGCGGTCACCGGCCCGGCGATCACCGCGGCCACGGCGAGACCGACCGCCAGGACGGCGCCCGCGGCCGGCAGCACGACCGTGACACCGATCGCCGCCCCGGCACAGACAAACGCCGCGGACACAGCCGGGCCTACACCCCGCAGCAGCGACTCCCCGACCCCGTCGACGTCCGCGGTGAAACGGCGCAGCAGGTCCCCGCGCCGATGGCTACCAAGACCCGCGGGAGCGAGCGGGACCAGCCGCGCGAACACCTCCGCACGCAGCTGCGCCAGCCCGCGCAGGGCCGCGTCGTGACTGGCAAGCCGCTCAACGTAGCGAAAGGCCGGCCGGCCGAGCCCGAAGGCACGTACAGCGACGACCGCTACCATCAGCGTGAGCACCGGTGGGTGCTGCGCCGCCCGGACGATCAGCCAGGCCGAGGTGGCAGTCAGGCCGATGCCGCACCCCAGGGCGACCGCCCCGGCGAGGATGCCGAGCGCGAACCGTTGCCACGCCGAGGCGAAGAGCACCAACGCCCGCCGTGGCAACACTCCCGACAGACCGGCGGCCCCAACAGCACCGACAGCACCGACAGCACCGACAGCGGCAGCAGGGACAGGATCGGGGACGATGGCAATCGGGACGACGACGGGTGTTGCAACGAGAACGCCCGGTGGGCACAACGGCGTGGGTACCGTCGTGCGGTCATCGGTCACCCGTCCCGCCGAGATTGTGATCACCCGATCGGCGACCCCGGCAAGCACGTCGGAGTGCGCCACGAGTACCACCGTGGCATGTCCGCGCAGCGCCGCGACCGCCGCGGCCACATGCTCCTCCGCGGCGGCGTCCAGGCTTTCCCCCGGTTCGTCGAGCAGGACCAACGCGGCGTTGCGGACCAGTACCCGGGCCAGCGCCACCCGGCGTAGCTCACCGGCTGACAGCTCCCCGCCGTCCTCGCCCACGGCACGACCCGCCGGTGGCGCACCCGCGGCGGCCAACGCCGCGGTGACCTCGGCGGCACCGGCGCCCGGCCGTCCCAGCCGGACCTCGTCGGCGACCGTGCCACCGCAGACCGCATGGGGACGCTGCGGCAGCCAGGCGATCCGGGCCCGCCAGCCGGCCGGGTCAAGGGCGGCGAGATCGGTGCCGTCCACCAACACCCGGCCCTGCGCCGGGATGAGCGCCCCACGCAGCAGGGCCAGCAACGTGCTCTTACCAGCGCCGCTCGGCCCGACCAGCGCGACGATCTCACCGCGACGGATGGTCAGGTCGACGCGCTGGGCATGGCGCAGCTGCACCCCGTCCAGCCGCAGTGTGTCGAACTGAACGGGAACGGGAACGGGAACGGGAACGGGAACGGGAACCGGCCGCCGGCCGGCCGAGCCGCCGGCCACGGTGCGGGTGCCAGCGCCGGTGGGTACGGCGCCGGTGGGCACGGCGTCGATCACATCGAGGGCGGCACCGGCCGCGGTCAGGCCGGACACAGTCGCGTGATACTGCGTGCCGACTTGGCGCAGCGGCAGGTACACCTCCGGGGCGAGCAGCAGCGCGACCAGCCCGCTACGCAGGTCGAGCGAGCCCGACACCAACCGAAGTCCGACCGACACCGCGACCAGCGCCACCGACAGGGTCGCCAGCAGCTCCAGAACGAACGACGATACGAACGCCCAGCGCAACGCCACCATGGTCTGTTCCCGGTAGGCATCGGTGATCCGGCGGATCACCTCCACCTGAGCCTTCGCCCGATTGAAGATCTTCAATGTCGGCAAGCCCTCGACGACGTCGAGGAAGTGCCCGGACAACCGGCCGAGCACCGCCCACTGCTGGTCGGTCCGAGCCCGGGTGGCGAGCCCCACCAGCACCATGAAGATCGGTACCAGTGGGAGGGCGACGGCGAGCATGATCGCGGATGTGAGGTCCGCACCGGCGATGCGGACGAGCAGGAACGGCGGGACGACCACCACCGTGACCAGTGCCGGTAGAAAGCGGGTGAGGTAGGCGTCCATACCGTCGAGGCCGGCGCCCGCGGTGACCGCGAGCGCCCCCGATCCGCCGTCCCGGTCCCGCCCGCCGCCGCCGCCATGTTCGCCGGACGCCTGCTCGCCGGACGCCTGCTCGACGGCCAGCTGTTCCACGACCGCCCCGAGCATGGCGGCACGCAGATCCGCCGAGACCGCCGGGGCGGTCCGCTGCGCGGTCCGCTCGGACAACCAGACCACCACCGACCGGGCGGCGACGACCGCGATGAGAACCGCGACCCCGATCCCGGTTCCGGCCCCGATCCGGGCGCCGTCCCAGGCGCCGCTGTGCCGCCCGAGCAGGGCCGTCGGATCCGTGACCACGACCTGACCCGTGACCACGATGTCGGCCAACACCGTTGTCTGGATCACCACCAGGACCCCCGACGCGACCGCGAGCGCCCCGAACCGCACCAGGTAGCGGCGCAGGGCCGGCACGGTGCGCAGCAGCCGTGGATCAACCGGTCTCATGGGATCCCGCCAGATCCGCCCCGACCAGCCGCCGTCGGAAGACCCAGTACGACCACGCCTGGTAGCCGAGTACTACCGGGGTGAACAGAACCGCCACCCATGTCATAACGGTGAGTGTGTAGGCCCCGGACGCCGCGGCGCTGATGGTCAGACTGTTCCCGGGCGTGCCGCGGGCCGGCAGCACATCCGGGAACAGGGCGGCGAACCAGCTTGCCACCAGCAGGGCGATCGCACCGGCGGTGCCGGCGAACGCCAAGCCGTCCCGTTCGCCGAACCAGGCCAGAACGGCAAAACCCAACGCGAGCAGAGCCGTGGCCGCGACTGCCGCCGAGGCGATTCCACCACGGATCGTGACCGTCCACACAACAAGGGCGGCAAAGGCGACCAGCGTCGGCACGGCCAGGCTCCGGGTCACCAGACGGGCGCGATCGCGTACCGCGCCGCGGGTCTTGAGCGCCAGGAACACAGAGCCGTGCAGAACGCACAGCAACAGCATGGTCACCCCACCCAGTAGGGCGTAGGGGTTCAGCAGGTAGAGAAAGCCACTCGTCACGTTATGGTCGGGGGTCATCTCCAGGCCCCGCACCATGTTCGCGAAGGCGACCCCGAACAGCAACGCCGGCAGCACGCCGCCGATCACGATCCCCCGGTCGCACCAGGCCCGTCCGGCCGCGGTGGTGGCCTTGCCGCGGTACTCCAGGGACACCCCGCGGATGATCAATGAAAACAGGACGAGGAACAGCGCAAGGTACATTCCGCTGAACAGGCTCGCATACCACTCCGGGAATGCGGCGAACATCGCCCCACCCGCGGTGAGCAGCCAGACCTCGTTGGCGTCCCACACCGGGCCGATGGTGCCGAGCACCGCCCGTCGGTCGGTCTCGTCGCTCCCGCCGACTACCGGCAGCAACGCGGCCACGCCGAAGTCGAAGCCTTCCAGGACGAAGAAGCCGACCCACAGGACGGCAACCAGTACGAACCAGAACTCCTCAAGCATCGCCCTACTCCTACCCGGCCGCCGGGCACGCGATCATCGCTTGTCTCGCGTGCCCGGCGGCTCTACGGTCAGCGGTCCTGGGATGTCAGTAGGCGAGCGACGGCAATGCCTCGCCAGGCCGGGATCGGCCGCCAATGGTCACGTTCGGGTTCAGGGCTGGTATCTCGTGCCGCCCGTGGCGCAGGAACAACTGCAGCGCGACGGCTGCCAACGCTCCGTAGATGACCGTGAAGCCGGCCAGAGTCGCGATCACCGCTGTCGTGGAGACCCCGGGCGACACGGCGTCGGATGTGCGCAACAGGCCGAACACGACCCACGGCTGGCGGCCCATCTCGGTGAAGATCCAGCCGGCGGTGTTCGCCAGATACGGCAGGGCCGAGGCCCACACGAATGCGAGCAGGAGATAGCGTCCGCCGGGCAGGTGGCCGCCGCGCATCCGCAGCAGCCCGAGCAGGGCAAGGCTGAAGTAGGCCGCACCGAGCCCCATCATGGCGCGGAAGTTCCAGAAGGTGACGCCCATCACCGGGGTGTAGTCACCCGGGCCGTACCTCGCGACCTCGGCGGCCTGCAGGTCGTTGACGCCCCGGACCGTCCCGGAGAACGTGTTGGTGGCCATGAAGGACAGCAGGTACGGCACCTTAATGTCGATCTTGTTCTCGCCGTGCGAGACGTCACCGTAGGCGAACAGCGAAAGCCCCGCCCCGCGTTCGGTGTCCCACAGCGCCTCGGCGGAGGCCATCTTCATCGGCTGCTGGCGGGTCATGACCTGCCCCTGGAAGTGCCCGGAGACCATTACCCCGACCGACGCGACGGCGCAGACGACCAGGCCCAGGTGCACAGCCCGCCGGTGCAGCTCCACCTGGTGGCCCCGCCGCAGGTGCCAGCAGGACAGCCCGACCACCACGGCCCCGCCGGTCAGCAGCGAAGCCGCCAGCACGTGCGGGAAGGTGACCAGCTGCGTCGGGTTCGTGAGCACCGCCCAGATCGAGGTGAGCTGCGCGTGCCCGGTGTCGGGGTTGATTCGGTAACCGACCGGATGCTGCATCCACGAGTTTGCCGCCAGGATGAAATAGGCGCTGATCACCGTTCCCAGCGACGCCAGCCAGATGGTGGCGAGGTGGACGTTCTTGGAGAGCCGGTCCCACCCGAAGATCCACAAACCGAGGAAAGTGGACTCCAGGAAGAACGCGATCAACGCCTCCATGGCCAACGGCGCGCCGAAGACGTCGCCGACAAAGCGCGAGTAGTCCGACCAGTTCATTCCGAACTGGAACTCCTGGACTATTCCCGTGACCACCCCCATCGCAAAATTGATGAGCATCAGCTTTCCCCAGAAGCGGGTCAGGCGGAGCCATTCAATGTGGCCGGTCCGGTTCCACGCCGTCTGCATGACCGCGACCAGCAGCGACAGTCCGATTGTCAACGGGACGAACAGAAAATGGTAGACCGTGGTGATGGCGAACTGCCAGCGGGCTATCGTGTCGTGACTCATCTGCCTTCCCTTTCATCGAACCGTTGATTGCGGCCGCCGGTGATGCGACAGAACGACGATCGCATCACCTTTGGCCAAGCCGAACCGTTGATTGCGGCCGCCGGTGATGCGACAGAACGACGATCGCATCACCTTTGGCCAAGCCGAACCGTTGATTGCGGCCGCCGGTGATGCGACAGAACGACGATCGCATCACCTTTGGCCAAGCCGAACTGGGGATTCGGGCCTTTAGCCCTAGCGGATAACAGCGACCGGGCACGGAGCGTGCGTCACAACCTGGTGGCCGACGGACCCGAGCAGCAGACCGCCGAACCCGCCGTGGCCGCGGGCACCGACCACCAGCAACTGGGCCGCACGGGCGGCCACGATCAGGCCGTACGCTGCCGCAGCGGCGACCAGGGTGGCCTCGACGGCAATGTCGGGATTGCGTGCGAGCCCTTGTTCAACAGCGGTGTCAAGGGTGATGCCGGCAGCCTTTTCCAGCTCCGCCTCGTCGAACAGGGGGAGGCCGGCGGCATTCGGTGGCGGTTGGGGTTGCCAGCAGTGCGATACCAGCAACGGAACGTGACGCATCCTCGCCTCGACCGCAGCCCAGCGCAGTGCCGTCAGGGACGGCGCCGAGCCGTCGACGCCGACAAGAATCGGGCGACGATCCGGCTGCGGTGGAGCCGGACCGCGTACGACCACCACCGGAACGGGGGCTTCCTGCACGCATCGCGCACTGACCGAACCGACGAACGTCCGGCGCATCCGGGCGAGCCCGCGTGCGCCGACAACGAGCATCAACGAATCCCGGGACTCCTCGACGAGGGCGTCCGACGGCGCGTCGTAAACCGTCCTTTCCACGACATCGACACCGAGGTCACAGGGATGCGTCCGCCGGACCGCGTCATGCAGCACCTGCATTGCCGCACGCTCGAGGTCGTCGACGCCGATCGACGGCGAAATGTCGTCCACAACACGTGGACGCCCGCCCGGACCCCAGGCGAGCACCGCTCGTATCCGCGCGCCGGCCAACGCTGCGTGCACCAAAGTCCAGCGCAGGGCCAACTCGGCATCCGCGGACGCATCGATTCCCACCACGATATCGGATGTCGTCTCCACCCTGTTCACCCTCGCAGCGCCTGGCGACGCGAACGAGAGCGATTCGGGTAGACCGCGGGACCGAAAGTCCCGCCCGCGCGGGCCCGTCAGGCGGAAAGTCCGCCAGCGCGGGCCCGTCAGGCGGGAAGTCCGTCAGCCGGAAATCTTGGTGGCGAACACCGCCGCCTGCGTCCTGCTGGTCAGACCGAGTTTCTCCAGGATGGAGGACACGTTGTTCTTGACTGTTTTCTCAGCGAGATGAATCCGGCTGGCGATCTGGCGGTTGGTCAGCCCCTCGGCGATCAGGCCGAGGATCTGACGCTCCCGCTCGCTGAGGGCCGAGAGCATGCGGTCTTCGGGCGCGCCGTCGCGCAACCGGGTCAGCACCCGCTGGGTGACCGCGGGATCGAGCATGGACTGGCCGGACGCCACTGTCCGGACCGCGCCGATAAGATCGTTACCTCTGATCTGCTTGAGCACATAGCCGGCGGCGCCGGCCATGATCGCGGCAAAGAGAGCTTCGTCGTCGTCGTGGGATGTCAGGATCAGGCAAGGGACCTCCGGTGTACCGGAGCGGATGTCACGACACACATCGATGCCGCTGCCGTCGGGCAGGCGCGCGTCGAGTATGGCGACGTCAGGACGTAGCGCCGGGATGCGCCGCAGGGCCTCGGCCACCAGGCCGGCCTCCCCCACGACCTTGATGTCGCCCTGGCTTTCCAGTAGCTCGCGCATCCCGCGCCGGACGATCTCGTGGTCATCGAGAACGAATACGCGGACAGGCTCCACCGAACCGACGATACCCGCCGAGGGGGCCTTAGCGACCATGGATCGCAGGCAACAGGACATGACAGACCGAAGGGCCTACCGTCGTGTAGGTGACTAGCAGCGACACTCTGTCGAAGGACCTCGCCCGCACGGTCGTCGAGACAGCGGGTCTGGCCCCGTCAATCCACAACACCCAGCCGTGGCGTTGGCGAGTGAGCGCCACCGGCTTGGACCTCCTGGCCGATCTCTCCCGCCGGCTCGACGTCGCCGACCCCGATGGTCGTCAACTCCTGCTGAGCTGCGGCGCGGCGCTCCTGCACGCCCGCCTCGCCATCCGGGCGGCGGGGCTCATCCCAACCGTGACGATCTTCCCGGCGACCCGTGACGACCTTGACGCCGGACCGTTGGCCACGATCCACATCAGCCCCGCCACGAGCGCCCAACCCGCTGATCCCGACAACGACATGCTGCTCGCGGCAACCCGCCATCGGCGCACCGACCGCAGGCCCTTCGACCCGCGCACCCTGGAGCCCGACGCGCTGCGGGCGCTGCGGCGGGCGGCCGAGGTGGAGGCTGGGTGGCTGGTGTCCCTGGA
Source organism: Protofrankia sp. Cas8 (assembly GCF_963555845.1). Taxonomy (NCBI): domain Bacteria; kingdom Bacillati; phylum Actinomycetota; class Actinomycetes; order Frankiales; family Frankiaceae; genus Protofrankia; species Protofrankia sp. Cas8. The sequence continues at coordinate 14,052 of NZ_CAUVXI010000034.1, forward strand.
CGACGCCGACCTGCGCATCGACACGAGCGTGCTGATCGCCCGCGCCGACTGGTTGGAGAACCACGACCCGGCCTATCGGGCGGAACTTACGGCATGGAGCCGAACCACCGCGGATGCGGTCGACGGCATACCCCGCGATGTGGTGATCAGCTCAGATCAGCCGCGGCAGTCCGAATTCACGATCCGTGACTTCAATGTGGTCGGTGAACCCGGCCTGGCACTACACCAGACTGACGTGGAACGTCCCATGGTGGTCCTGATCGGCACCGACGGCGACACGCCGACCGATCGCCTGCGAGCCGGCCAGGCCATGGAACGGGTTCTGCTGACCGCGACCGCGCGGGGTATCGCCACGTCTCCGCTGGGTCAGGCCGTTGATCTCGAGGCGACCCGGGAGCTGCTGCGGCATTCGATCGGTGGCCTCGGGCACATCCAGATGATCATCAGGGTCGGCTACCCGCTGCCGGACGCCGAGCCGTTGGAGGCGACACCCCGCCGGTCGGTCGACGACATCCTGCGGTTCGAGTGAACGGGTCCGAGTGAACGGGTCCGAGTGAACGGGTCCGAGTGAACGGGTTCGCATGAACGCGCGCCCAGGTACGAAGGTGCCGGCCGCGCAGGTCGCCTCTCGGCGCGTGGTCGCTCGCAGCGACAATGGGGTGAGCCCGGGGGCCATGTCACGGCCGGCACCTCACTACAGTACCGGGTTCCCGGCCGTCGCATCGTGCTGCGGTCAGATCGCCGGAGACGTTGCACGGGACGAGAGCCGGGAAGTTCCTCGTGGATGCCGGCGGTTGTCCTTTGAGGTGAGCCTCAACCGCGCCGTACCCCTGTCCGTCCTCGACCTGGTGCCGGTCGCATCAGGTTCAACGCCCACCCATGCGGTGCGCAATACCCTTGACCTGGCACGCCACGCCGAACGGCTTGGCTACACCCGGTACTGGATCGCCGAACACCACGGCATGCCTGGGATCGCGAGCTCCGCGACCTCCATCCTGATCGGACAGGTCGGGGCCGCGACGAGCGGCATTCGGATCGGCTCGGGCGGAATCATGTTGCCCAACCATGCACCGCTCGTGATCGCCGAGCAGTTCGGGACCCTCGGAGCACTGTTTCCGGGACGGGTCGACCTCGGCATCGGACGGGCACCTGGAACGGACGCGGCAACCGCCCGAGCGCTGCGGCGCTCGACCGGCCCGCTGTCCGCCGATGACTTCCCCGCCCAGCTCGCCGAGCTCGTCGCCTTCCTCGGCGGCACCTTCCCCCCCGATCATCCACTGCGGGCGGTGACCGCCGTTCCGCAGAGCGACATGCCGCCGATCTGGTTGCTCGGCTCCAGCGGCTACAGCGCCCAGGCCGCCGGGATTCTCGGCCTGCCGTTCGCCTTCGCTCACCATTTCAGCTCGGCCAACACACTTCCGGCACTTGATCTGTACCGGTCGACGTTCCGCCCGTCGCCGGGCTGGGACCGGCCCTACGCGATGGTTGCCGCTGCTGTCCTGTGCGCGGAAACCGACACGGCCGCGCAGTGGCTTGCCGGGCCGACCAAACTGGCGATGTTGCGGCTACGGCACGGGCAGCCGGGCGTGTTTCCCACCCCCGCGCAGGCCCATGCGTATCCCTGGACGCCGGCCGAACGCGCCGCAGCCGACAGCGCGACGGCGTCCCACATCGTCGGGTCACCCGAGACCGTCCGGGTCGGCCTGGACGCGCTCATCGACGCGACGGACGCGGATGAGATCATGATTACGACGAACGTCAACCCGCATGCCGACCGGCTGCGTTCCTACGAACTGATCGCCGAGTTCGCGGACCTGTCACGCCACCCCGTGTCCAGTGGGGCACCAGCGAGCCGTACCGGATGAAATCCGTGGCGAACGTGTGCCCGAATCCCAGCGAATGACGATGTGTGACGCGCCTGCATCCAGTTTGATCTGACTCGCAGGTCCGCCGGGTGGGGGCGAGACCGGGCAGCCCACGGGGGGAGCTACCCAGCGCCTCCACCACGGCGTAGCGCCGGCCCAGCTCAGCGCCGGCACAGCGCTGGGCGGGCAGACGTCAGGACGTCAGGACCGCGGCGCTGACATAGGCGAGACTGAACTGGGTGTCGGACCGGGCGCCGGCCGGGTCCACACAGAAGACCGAGACCGTCACGTCGCCGGCGGTGGTGCCGCGCGGTGAACTCCAACCACCGATCGCGCACCGGTGGGTCGGCTCACCGTAGGGGATGACCTCGACGGTGTCCGGGGTGCGGCCGGCCGCCGGGAAGGTCACCTCATACGCACCGGCCGAGAGGTGACGGACGGTGTTCGCCTTGCCGGCGCTGTTGGCGGTGTACCGGTCCCACACCTCCACCGTCCTGCCCAGGGGCGGCTGCACGATCTTCCCTGAGCCGGCGACCTCCTGGCCGGTGAAAGCATGCCCGAACGGCACGTTGTCCGCCCCGATCATCGCGTGCTGATTGGTGTAGATGAGGACGAACGGGGTGTCGGTCCAGGTCTCGCCCACGGCGCAACCGACGAAGATGGTCTGCCGGTCGGCCTTCTCGTCCCGGCCGAGCGGGTTGCAACCGGCCGGGGTGGAGCCGATCGCGTTGACCTGGAGGTTGTTGCCCTCCCGGGCGGAATAGGTCGGACCGACCAGATCGATCGAGTAGCGCCCGACCCCGATCCGGTTGATCGAGATGGACGCGGCCGGGCCGGCGGCGTCGTAGTGGTCGCCCGCCGGGGTCGACGCCTGGCCGGGGGCGTCGTCGCGAAAGTAGGTATAGGGCGGCGGGACCGACACCGACGCCCCGGTGGGGGTCGGGCTCACCCCCTGCCCGCGGAAGTACGTGTCGGAGAAGGTCGACGGCGCACGATAGGACGCCGGCGCGAAGGTGAACAACGCGGTGAACCGCGAGTCGGCGTAGTCCCCGGCCGGCGACCGGCAGGACAGGGTCACGTCCTCGGCCGAACCCGACCGTACCCACCGCTCGGTGTGGCAGCTCACGGGCTGGTCGCCGACCGCGGACGCCACCGCGACACCGCGCCCGCCGGGTACGCCGATCCCCGGGAACGTCACGCTGTAGCGACCGACATCCCGCCGGACCACCGTCGCCGCCGCACCACTGCCGCCCGCCGCACCACTGCCGCCCGCCGCACCACTGCCGCCCGCCGCGGACTGCCAGCTGCCGGCCTGAACAAAGGGCGCGGGCGTCCGCGCGACGTCAAGGGGCGGCGCAGCCTCGTCCGAGCGGACAAAGCCCCACACCGGCGCGGTGGGGTCGGTCGCCGGTGGCGCAGCTGTGGGTGACCCACCCGAACCGGCGCTTGACGCCGCCGCCGACGCAGGCGACACCGGTGAACTCGCATTACCACAACCCACCGCTAACAGAAAAGCGGCCACCACGCCAACAAACACAGAAGCGCTTACCGAAGACAACCGTCGCGACCGCGCCATACCAGGAGCATGTCATGCCTGATCCGATGGGAAAGCCGGGAGTCAGCGAGACGACCGCGGGAGTACCTTGAAGACCTGTCCGGCCGGTCTGAGCGGACGTTGCGAATGGCACGCGGTCTGGGGGTAGGTCGACAATGACGGCGCCGGATGCGGCTCTGAACGCACAGATGGCCCCGCTGGGTCCCCACGACCCCGCCCAGCTCGGTGCTTACACCCTGCTGGGCACGCTCGGCCAGGGCGGAATGGGAACCGTCTATCTCGGGCGCACCGAAACCGGCCGGCTGGTCGCCATCAAGGTGATCCGGGCCGACGTGGCCGACGACCACGAGTTCCGGTCGCGTTTCCGGCTGGAAGCCGAAACGGCCCGCCGGGTCGCCCGGGTGTGCACCGCCGAGGTACTCGACGCGGCACCGGATGCCGAACAACCGTATCTGGTCACCGAGTTCATCGAGGGCCGGACACTGGCGAAGTTCGTGACCGAGAACGGCCCGCTGTCGGCGGCGAACCTTGAGCAACTCGCGGTCGGCGTTGCCGCGGCCCTGACCGCGATCCACAGCGCCGGCATCGTGCACCGGGACCTCAAGCCCTCCAACGTGGTGCTCTCCCCCTTCGGGCCCCGCGTCATCGACTTCGGGATCGCCCGCGCGCTGGACGCCGTCAGCGACCTCACCGGGGACCTCCAGCAGCTCGGCACCCCCGCCTTCATGGCACCCGAACAGATCCAGGGCGAGCCGGTCACCCCGGCGGTGGACATCTTCGCCTGGGGCGGGCTCATCACCTTTGCCGCAACCGGCCGCTACCCCTTCGGCGAAGGCAGCGCGCAGGTTCTGCTCTACCGTGCGGTGAGCGAGGAGCCCCGCCTGGACGGGCTGGACAGCCCCCTGCGCGAGATCGTCGCGAGCGCGATGGTCAAGGCTCCCTCGGCCCGACCGAGCGCGCAGCAGCTGATGCTGCGCCTGCTCGGCGAGCCGCTGTCGACAGAGCAGGTCGACCCCGAGGCAACGGTCACCCAGGTGTTACGCGACTGGCAGCTACCCGCGCCCGGTAGCGCGCCCGGTAGCGCGTCCGGTGGCGCGTCCGGTGGCATTGCAACGCGCGGCACCCGTGGGACGTCCACGCCGGCCACCGTTCGGGGCGACAGCCCGCTGCCGCGGCCCCGCCGCCGGACAGCGCTGGTCGTCGCGGGCAGCGGGGTCGCGGTGGCGGCGGTGGCCGGGGCGGTGCTGGCGCTGGCCACCAGCTCCGACCCGGGCGACAACCAGGCGAAGGTCACCGACATCCTGCCGAAGGCCACTGTCGCGCTCGGCGACGACACGCTGGTCTACTCCAGCGAGCAGGACGGCAAGAAGGACATCTTCAGCGCGCAGGTCGGCCCGAACGGTCTGGTGGGATCGCCGCGAAAGCTGACCCACGATACGGATCCGGACACGCTCCCGGTGATCGTCGGGCCCAGACGCAAGACCGTCCTCTACACGGTGGGTGACTCCTCCCCCAGCCTCAAGGCGATCGCCGCCGACGGCAGCGGCCTGCCGGTCTCCCTTTTCACCGCCGGCCCAGCGCAGGACGTCCAGCTCGCGCCGGATGCCCGGGCGTCGGTGGACCCGACCGGGAGGTTCGTCGTGATCAGGGCTGTCCGCGGCCCGAACGACGGCTCAACCGGCCTCTACGTCATCGCGATGGACGGATCGAGCGTCCGGCAACTACCCGTACCCGCCGGGGCCACCGACCCGTCCTGGTCACCGACGGACAACCGGATCGTCTACTTCGTCAGCGAGAACGGGAGCAACGGCGGCAAGCTGTTCACCGTCGACGCGTTCAACACCGGCGCCCAGCCCGTCGCACTCACCGACGGTAGGGACGGTCTCGACGCCGACCCGTGCTGGTCAGCGGACGGCAAGAGGATCGCGTTCCGCCGCAGCGCCGGTACGAACCTCGCCGAGATGGACATCTTCGTCATGGACGCCGCCGGTGGCGCAGCCGCGCAGCTGACCAACGCTCCCGGCCAGGACCAGGACCCGTCGTTCGCAGCCGGGGACAACAAACGGATCGCCTTCACCAGCCAGCGCGACGGCGCCACCAACCGCGAGATCTACGTGACGGACGCGAACCGCCTCGACGACGCCCACGCGCAGCGGCTGACCCCGTTCAACGGTCTGAACGCCACCCCCCGCTGGCAGTCCGGCTGAGCGCGGGGGGCGGCGTCGCGGCTACGCCGGCTTGCGCTTGGCGGTCTTCGGGTCCATCCGGCGGATCAGGAAGGCCGTGGCGATGACACAGATCACGCCGATCCCCACGCCGGCGGCGATGTCGGTGAGGTAGGCCGACGATGTGTGGTCGAAGAACGGGTCCACGACCACCTTGTTATTGATCAATTTGCCGTCTGGGCGGGTAGCGCCGGCAAGGCTGATCCGGTTGAGATCACCGACCGAGGACAACCCGGCAAAACCCCAGCGGGCCGGCGCGATCAGGCTGATCTCCTCCAGGCCGGGCTTGCCGTGGACGGGCAGGATGCCACCGCTGAACACCAGCTGCGCCATGGTGAGGAGCACGAGCAGCGGCATGGTCTTGTCCGCGTTGTCGACCAGTGCGGAGATGACGAGCCCGAGCATGGCCGAGGACAGCGACACCACGATCACCGCGATCAGACACTCGACCAGGGAGTTGCCGAGCACGACCCCCTCGGCGGGCTGTCTGCCGACAAGCGCGATCAGGGTGAACGGGATGGCCTGCAAGGTCGTGATCAGCGCCAGGACGAGGATCTTCGAGCCGATGTAGGCCGTCCGGGACAGCCCGATCGCCCGTTCGCGGCGATAGATCGCCCGTTCCTTGACGATCTCACGGACCGAGTTCGCCATCCCCATGAAGCAGGCGCACAACACCATCACCAGCAGGATCGTGCCGGCGTCCGCGTTCGGCGAGCCGTCCCCGGCGAGGTCGAAACTACCGGGTATCGCCCGCGGGATCAGCCCGAGCAGGAACGGGAACACGACGATGAGCCGCAGGTAGGACTTGTCGGACGCAACCACCGCCAGCGTCCGCCGACTTAACGTGATCAGCTGGGAGAACACCGACTGCTGGCGGATGCTCGGCAGGTCTTCGCGCGCCGGGCGGGCCGACGGCGCGGTCACCGACGCGGGCACGTAGTAGCGCGACTGGCGGAACCTGGCCGCCGACTCCGCCCCCGGCGTCGCCTCCAGCATCAGGAAGACATCCGGGTAGTCCTTCTTCCCGAAGAAGGACAGCGCGTCGCGCGGCGGGCCGAAGTAGGCGACGTACCCGCCGGGGGCGAGTACCAGGACGTAGTCGCAGAGTTCCAGCTGAGCCACGCTGTGGGTGACCACGACGACCGTACGGCCGTCGTCGGCCAGCTTGCGCAGCGACTCCATGACGTTCTTGTCCATGCCCGGGTCGAGCCCGGAGGTGGGCTCGTCCAGGTAGAGCAGGGTGGGTTTGGTCAGCAGCTCGAGCGCGACGCTGGTGCGCTTGCGCTGCCCACCCGACAGCCTGGCCACCTGGGTGCCGGCGTGCTGGGTGAGCCCGAGCTCCGCGAGGACCTCGTCCACCCGGGCGCCGCGTTCCTCCTTGGTCGTGTCCGGCGGGAACCGCAGCTCGGCGCCGAACTCGAGGGCCCGCCGCACGGTCAGGGTGGTGTGGAGCAGGTCCTCCTGGGGCACGTAACCGATACGGCGGCGCAGCTCGTCGTACTCGGAGTACATGTTCCGACCGGCGTAGCGCACCTCGCCCTTGTCCGCCGGGCGGAACCCGGTGAGGGCGTTGAGCAGGGTGGACTTGCCCGCGCCACTCGGCCCGACCACCGCCAGCAGCGCGCTCCCACGCAGCCGGAAGGTCATGTCGTGCATGAGCTGTTTCTGGCCGGCCCACACGTTCAGACCGTCGGCCTCGAAGCTGACGTCCCCGGAGTCGATGTACTCGACGAGCTCGTTGCCGACAAGTTGGAACACATGGTGACCGACGGCAATCACCGCGCCCTGCGGTACCGGCTCACGGATGATGCGCTTGCCGTTGACGAACGTGCCGTTCGCGGACTCGAGATCGGCGATCTCCACATCGCCGGGACCGGCCGCGCTGTGACCGACGAACAGCTCCGCATGCCGGCGGGAAGCCAGCAGGTCACCCACGACGATGTCGTTGTCGCGGGACCGCCCGATGGACATCCTGCCGGGGTGCAGCGGGTAGGCCGTCTGGCGTTCGTGCTCACGCTCAAGGTCGGGTCCACCGGCGTCATCCAGACGCCGCGGGGCCTGCCTGGGCAGCTGCGGTCCGGACTCGACGCGGGCGGCGCTGCGCAGCATCGTCGGCATCTCGAAATGCGGATCATCGTACTCGGAGGGAGCCTCGCCGGTGGCGGGCACCTCAGGCAGGACGACGACCTCCGGTCCGGTCGGGGTACCGAGCCGGAAGCGGATCTCGCCGTTCACGTCCACGCTCTGCACCCGCTGGCCGTCGAGCCAGGTTCCGTTCGAGCTGATGTCCCGCACGGCCCAGCCCGCGCCGACCGGTTCGATCAGCAGGTGCCGGCGGGACACCCGACTATCGGGCATGACGAAGTCGGCCGAGCGGGCACGCCCGACGACGAACGGCTGGCCGGCAGGCACGGTGGCCACGATGGCGCCGCTGACGACTCTGAGGGTCGTCTGCACGTGTTTCCCCCTTCAGGACGGGACACAGGCCGGATGCCCCGCCGAACTACTTCGACATGGATCGTCCGATCTTGCGGGTCGTCCGAATCGTAGCGTCGTCCACAGACCATGATCCAGGTTGGGTGGACCAATCACCACGGACACAACGCAGGGGGCAGACTGCGCGGGGTCGGCCATGTCGGTACCGGACATGTCCACAGCAGTCATGACCACATCAGTCATGTCCGGAGACGACCGACCACGAGTCCGACAGTATCCGCCAACGAGTAATAATTGCCTGTCGCCCACCCGGCGGTCCGGGAACTGTCGCTGATTCGACGCGACGCGGCGCGGGAACGGAGCGGAGATCCACGGGGTGACCGCCGGCTCAGCCGGCGGCCCCGGCGGGAAGGATGACGTCGGTGGCCGCCGCCCTCACCGCGATGCCGTTGCTGCCGGCCGTGGCACTCTGGATCCGCAGGTTGAACGGCAGCCCGGCGATCGGCAATGGAATCGCCGGCAGCGCCAGACCCCCGGGTAGAACCAGCGTGAGGTTGTTGTCCTTGACGGTGAAACCCGTTTCGATCGACTGCGAACCAATGATCGAACCCACGATCGGCAATGACACATCCACATTCACTTTGACCTTGCCGTCGCTGCCGGGCGCCACCTGGATCTTCCCGATCGAGAGCTTCAGGCTCGCCAGATAGGTGTTGAGATCGCTGTAGCTGATCTGCACATCGGCGGTCACCTTGTCCACCGGGACCTGCCCCACCTGGCCGCGGATCGCGTCCCCGAACGGTACGTGAACGCCCTGTAGGCGGGCTGTCACCGCCGAGATACGCGGCCCGGGTGTGGAGATGCCCGTCACCGTCACCCGCAGGTCGTCATACTTACCGAACAGGATCTGGGTCAGGAACGGGATGCCGCCGATGCTGACGTCGGTCACCGTGGGTGGCGCGACCGTCGGATCCTTGCTGGACTGGGCGACCGCCGCCTGCGCCTTCGCCTTCATCTGGCTTTCGGCGATCGGTACCGACGCACGGTCGGCCACAACCAGCAACGCGAACAGCACGATCAGTGTGATGATCGGCCATCTGCGTCGACGCCGCCGGCGAGCCGGAGCGGCCGGCGAGGCCATCACGCCGGCCGGCTCGACCGGTGGCACGGCTGACGGGCGCTGCGCCGTGTAATCGGAACCGGCCCCGTAACCCGGGTACGCCGGGCCGCGGTCCGCCGGGCGCGACTCGGCCCGGTAGGACTCGTCCCGGTAGGACTCGGCTGGATGGGCACCGGCCGGATACGAATCGGTGCGTCGGGTGTCGGCAAGGGGCGGGTTCGCCGGCCGGACGGGATCGGCGCGGGTTCGCGGTTGTCGACCGGCCGGGCGGAACGAATCCGCCGGCGGCGGCGGACCGACGGGACCCACGACCTGTGCCTTGCGCGTTCCACCGCCCGGCTGGGTACCGGCGGGCGGTGGCAGGCGGCGGGTCGAGTCCTCCGACCCGCTACCCCGGTCCGAGTCGTCATCAGGTCCACGTCTCACGGTCTGGATGGTCGCACGATCGGCGGGTCCTGGCACGACTTGGGTCAGACAGGCGTCAGACCTCCCCGAACAGCTGCGGTGCCCGGTCGGACCCTTTCGGTGGGACGAGTCGGAAAACCGATCCGCGCGGGGCCGAATAGACGTTCCAGAAGTGCTCGGCCACCGCCTCCGGCGAGAGCGGGCCGGCAGGTGCGACGCGGGCCTCCAACACCACGGTTCGAAGCCGGATTCCACGCGCCTGCAGCACCGGCGCAAGCGACGTCCCGAGCGCGAGCAGACCGGCCTTGCCGATCGCGAGGGCGAAGCGCCCGGCGGCCGGTTCGGTGCGCAGCCCGGCCGCGGTCAGCAGTACGCATGTCGAAGGACGATCAGCCAGCAACCCCACAGCGGCCTGCACCACGGTGAGAGCGCCGGTCACGTTGACCGCCAACGTCTGGTTGACCGTCTCCGCCGACACCGACAGCGCAGTGCCCCGGATGCTCAGCTTCGCGTTGTAGACGACGGCGGTCAGGCCGCCGAGCCCGTCTGCGAGTTTGCCCAACGCCGCGGTGACGGCGCCCGGCTCGGTGACATCGGCAACTTCGCCGGCGACCGCGACATCCTCCCGGGCGAGGTCGGCTTCGATCCGCCCGACCGTGTCGGCCGAACGAGCGATCACGCCGAGCGCGAAGCCCTCCCGGGCAAACCGGCGCAGGAGCTGGACGCCGAAGGCCCGCCCCGGTCCGACGACGACGAGCGCCCGCTCGTCCTCCTGCTGCTGCTGCATGCGCTTACCGTAGGAGAATTCCCGGATTGAGGATTCCGGCCGGGTCGAGGGTGTCCTTGACCGAGCGCAGGACGGCCATCCCGATGTCACCGATCTCCGCCGCGAGCCACGGCTGATGGTCGGTGCCGACGGCGTGATGGTGGGTGATGGTCCCGCCCGCGTCGAGGACCGCGCGGGTGGCTGCGGCCTTCACCGCCACCCAGCTCGCCACCGGTTCGCCGGGCTGGGGACACACGACGGTGAAGTACAGCGACGCGCCGGTCGGGTAGACGTGCGAGATGTGACACATGATCGCCCCCGGCGCATCCTGCGCGGCCAGAGCCGCGACGATCGCGTCCCGTACACCGGTGTACAGGCCGGGCAGCGTCGACCAGAACCCGGCCGTCTCCAGCGTCTCGGCGAACATCCCGACGTCCAGCAGGGCATCGCGCAGGTACGGGCCGCGAAAGCGGTCACGCACCCAGCTGGCCCCGATGTCGCGCCCCAACGCGACCGCGCCGGCCGCGCGCAGCAGTTCGCCGACCTCGGACCGGCGCGCGGCGACCCAGCCGGCCCGGCCCTCGTACCCGGTGATCAGCTGACAGCCGCCGCCGGTGGCGGAGTCGCCGGTGGCGGGGTCGCCGGTGGCGGGGTCGCCGCCGACAGGGCCACCGCCGGGCAGGCCGGCCGCGGTCTCGACCTCATCCGAGAGCCGCACGACCGTCGGCAGCAGATCCCGCTGTGCCAGGGCGCGCAGCACGTCGGCCGCGCCGATGAAATCCGTCAGGCGCCAGCCCTCGTAGTAGGTCGCCTCAGGCCGGGGTCGCACCCGCAGCCGCACCTGGGTGATGACCCCGAAGGCGCCTTCGGAACCGAGTACGAGCTCGCGCAGATCGGGTCCGGCGGCGGACGCGGGCGCGCGGCCGAGTTCCCAGGTGCCGACCGGGGTGGCGACCCGGACACCGAGGACCATGCTGTCGAACCGACCGTGGCCGGCGGATGCCTGGCCGCTGGACCGGGTCGCGGCGAACCCACCGACCGTCGCGTACTCCCACGACTGCGGCAGATGGCCGAGGGTGAAGCCGTGCGTGGCGAGCCCGGCCTCCAGCGCCGGGCCGCGCATACCTGGTTCAACTGTGACGATATGTGACTCGGCGTCGACGCTGACGAGCCGGTTCATCCGGGCCATGTCGAGCGCGATCACACCGGCAAGGCCGGCACGGACGGCGACCAGGCCGCCGACCACCGACGTCCCGCCACCGAACGGAACCACCGCGAGCCGATGGCGGCCACAGACCGCGAGCACGGCGAGTACCTCGTCGTGGCTTGCGGGCAGGACGACCGCGTCCGGGGCATCCATGGCGTCGCCGGCGCGAAGACGCAGCAGGTCGGTCGTGGACCGCCCACGGCAGTGCCGGACCAGGCTCGCCCGGTCGTCGCGTACCCAGGCCGGACCGAGCACGCCCACCAGAGCCGCACGCGCGTCGTCGCCAAGCCTGCCCACCGGCAGCCGCAGCGCATCCGGGCCCACCGGTGGGGTGTCGCGGCAGGCGGTACCCAGAACCTGTTCCAGCAGGGAGCGGACACCGGCGGGCAGCGGCGTGTGCGCCTCCGCCGCGCCCCAGCCCCACCAGACCGTGCCGCCGCCAGCTCCCGTCATCCCGTCATCCCGTCATCCGGCCATCCCGTCATCCCGTCATCCGGCCAACACGAACAATCAGCAGGACTCGTTGTCAGCGGTGACACGACATACACTGTGACAGATGTGGTCACAGCGTGACCGTAGCGTACTCAGCGTGTTACCTAACCGGGCTGAGGCAGCTCAATTGACCGGGTCGCTCAATCGCCGGCAGCGCGATCGGGATCTCGCCGATCTGACGGGCGGAACCGTCGTCGACGTTCTCGTCATCGGCGGCGGGGTGACCGGGACAGGCGTGGCGTTGGACGCCGCGAGCCGCGGGCTGTCCGTCGCGCTCGTGGAAGCCCACGACCTGGCCTTCGGCACCAGCCGGTGGAGCTCCAAGCTCGTCCACGGCGGATTGCGCTACCTGGCCACCGGCGACGTCGCGCTGGCCCGTCAGTGCGCCCGGGAACGCGACATCCTGCTGCGCACCACCGCGCCACATCTGGTGCGGCCGCTGCCGATGGTGTTTCCGTTGATGGCAGGCCTCCCCACCTCCGCTGCTCTGGTCGCCGACGCCGGCCTGCACGCCGCCGACCTGATCCGGCGTGGCGCCGGCACCCCGCGGTCGGTGCTGCCTGGGCCTCGACGGTTGAGCGCGGTCGAGACCCAGGCCATGGTGCCGGCGCTGCGGACCGCCGGGCTGCGCGGCGGACTGCTGTCCTGGGACGGCCAGCTCGTCGACGACGCGCGCCTGGTCGTCGCGATCGCTCGGACGGCGGCCCGGTACGGCGCACGGATCATCACGCACTGCCCGGTCCGATCCATCGACGGGGATGGAGCCGCCGCGGTCGACATGCTCACCGGCACCGCGGTCACGTTCCGTTCGCGGTCAGTGGTGAACGCAACCGGAGTGTGGGCCGGCGAGCTGTGCGGCGACATCACCCTGCGCCCGAGCCGCGGAAGCCACCTTGTCGTGGCGGACAGCGCCTTCGGCGGGCTCCGGACGGCGATCACCATGCCGGTACCGCATGAACGTAACCGATATGTGTTCGCGCTGCCGCAACTCGGTGGGCGGGTCTACGTCGGGCTCACGGACGAACCCGCCGACGCCGTGACCGACACCCCGGCGGCGACCCCGGCCGAGACCGAGTTCCTGCGCGACGTCGTCTCCAGCGTCCTCGCGGTACCCGTTGACCGGGCCGACGTCCTGGGCACGTTCGCCGGGCTGCGCCCGCTGCAGGCCGGGACGGCCAGACGCACCGCGGACCTCTCGCGCCGCCACACCGTCGTCACCTCTGCCAACGGCGTGGTGACCGTCGTCGGCGGCAAGCTCACCACCTACCGGCAGATGGCCGCGGACGCCGTGGACGCGCTGGCGGGGGCACGTGGGCTGCGCACCGGGCCCTGTCGGACCCGAGCGCTGCCCCTGGTGGGCGCGGCCGAGCGGTCGGTGCTCGCCGACGTGGCCGCGCCGCGCCGGTTGGTCGCCCGCTACGGCACCGAGGCGCCCGCCGTGGTCGAGTGCGCGCGGGGCGATCCGGCACTGCTCGCGCCCTTGTGTGACCGTGTGGACACCACTGGCGCGGAACTGGTGTTCGCGCTGCGACACGAGGGTGCTCTCGACGCCGGCGACCTGTTGGACCGGCGCACCCGCATCGGCCTGGTGCCGGCCGACCGTGCCGCCGCGCTCCCCCACGTCCTGGCCCTGCTCGCCGCCGCGGAAACCTGACGACGGTCAGGCTGTGTGGCCGGGTCATGTAGGGACAAGCCAGCGCAGTTCGAGGCAGGCCTTGCCGTCCGCGACGTCGGCGCTGACCTCAAGGACGGGTCCCGGCCACGACTGTGGCAGCCGAACCGGATCCACGAACGTCCCGGCCGCCACCGGGAAGGACACGAACACGCTGCCGGACTCGGGCGAGGACAGGACGGTCAGCAGCACCGGCCCGGCCGGAACCGAACGCAACGCCTGGCCGATCGCGACCACGATGCCCTCCTGCAGGACGTCTGGACACCGGCGCAGGTCACCGGCAAGCTGCACCTCGACGTCGATACCCCGCGACTCGGCGGCCTCCACCACCGGCTCCAGCACCCCGAGTGACCCGGGCGGACCAGCCGTGGAGGCCAGCGTCCGGCGCAGCACCGACGCCCGACGGGTGCACCGTTCCCGCACCGCAGGGTCACGCGGGTCGAGCTGGCCGCCGGCGATCGCGCGCAGCAGCGGCAGGGTGTCGCTGTCGATGTCACGCAGGCCACGATCACGGTCGGCGAGAATCCGCGCGGCCGCTTCCGTCCGGCCGGCGAGCTCGGCCTCGTCCTGCATGGCCTGGGCGGTGGCCTGCGCCGTGCTCCGCAACGCCGGGCCGAACGCGTTGATCAGTGCCTGCAGGGACCACAACCCGTACACGGACGTGCTCAGCCGGGACAGCACGATCGGTCCGGTATCCCCGCCCAGCAGCACGATCGAGACGAGCAGCACGGTCGCGGCGGCCACGGCCACCAGCCACTCCCGCGCCGGGCGAGATACCACGACCAGCACGAGAAGTACCGGCAGCGCCATCGTGGTCGGCCAGTCGATCATCCTGATCGTGTCCCCGCCGGTGGTGTTGAGCCCACCGGCGACGGCGGTCGTGAACGCGAGGATGACCACGCCTGCGGCCTCCACCCGGTTGAGGCTGCGATGCCACATCACCCGGACTGCGAGGGCGACACCTGCGCCGATCGCCACCCACAGCGCGACCGATACGACCGGCCGGTGCACCCGGTCCCAGTAGCCGATCACTGTCAGGACCAGCAGCCCCTGCCAACTGGCGACGGCGAGTGCGACCATCCGCCGCACGCCGGTGTCGTAGTGCCGGCGAAGGTAGCCGACCGCATCGGGCGGCTCGACCGGGGAGGCAGGCGCCCGCCAGGCCATCACGACCGTGGTTCCACGCCCGGGTCGACTGTCGATCTCAATGCTGCCGCCGACGTCGGCGACCCGTTCGGCGATCGAGGCACGCAGGCCGAGCCGCTGCGGATCTGTCCGGCCGGGATCGAAGCCGACACCTTCGTCGCTCACCGTGATATCAAAATGATCATTCCGGCAGTGGGCGAC
Organism: Protofrankia sp. Cas8; assembly: GCF_963555845.1. Classification (NCBI taxonomy): domain Bacteria; kingdom Bacillati; phylum Actinomycetota; class Actinomycetes; order Frankiales; family Frankiaceae; genus Protofrankia; species Protofrankia sp. Cas8. The sequence goes on from NZ_CAUVXI010000034.1 coordinate 29,142, forward strand.
AACCGTCGCCCGGCGGGTGTGGGCATGTCGCGCGACGTTGGCCAGCGCCTCCCCGGCGGCGGCCGTCAGCGCCGCCACGACCAGCGACGGCGGGTCCGCGCCCGCGTCCCGGTGGACGCGCACCTGCACATCGAGTCCGTTGTCACGGGCGTCCGCGGCGAGTCGACTGAGCCGCTCGGTGAGCTCGACGCGCGCATACCAGTCGTGCCCGGCGATGAGATCCTCCATCGCCTCGACGCTGCGCGCGCACCGGCGTCGGGTCGGCTCGTCGTCCGCGCCACCGCCCCATCCGATGCCGGTGAGGGTGTTGAGCACCGTGTCGTGGATGACCCGTTCCCGTTCCCGCCGGTCGCGCCGGCGGGCGTCGGTGACCGTCGCGGCCCGCAACCGCTCGGCTCCGGCCGCCAACCGCGCGTCCGCGGCGACCGCGTTGCGCTGCAGCCTGGTCACGGCCAGCCGGAACACCAGGCAGACCGCGACGAGCAGGCCGGTGGAGCCGGCCACCTGGGGCATCGCCGTCGGTGCGCTGCTGAACTGCACAGCCGCAAGCACGGCGACAACCACGGGGAACAGGACGGCGGGCGCCTGCCAGGCAGCGGCGACGCCGGCTCCGATCAGCATCCGGTAGATCCAGGTGCCACCGTCGCCGAGAGACTGCGGCGGCAGCCACCTGGGAGCACCCACGCCGAGGACCACCGCCGTGACGAACTCCCCGACCACCAGCCAGTTCGGGATCCGCCCGCGCATGGCGCCACCGATGAAAACCAGGTCCCACAGCACGGCGCCGGCCACCGCCGCGAGTCGCTCGGTCGACCCGAGATACCAGCCGTTCCAGATGAGGACGTACGCGACGAGGACGAACAGCGACGCCACCCGTATGACCACCAGCACTCGGGCGGTCACGGATTCCAGCGCGTCACGAGCACGGCCATGCACGAACCCTCAGTCTGGACCCTCGAAGCGGCCGGGTGACACGGAACCGTCAGGAACCGACCGCTGTCGGTGAAATCCCGGGAGAGCGCCCGAGGATAGGGCGTTCGATCAGCGAGCGGCGATCTGGACAGTCCTATCCTCGGTCGCTCGTAATGGTGAGGGCCGCGACCCGGTCACGGTGCTCGATCGGATCCCCATAGCTGTAGGCCTCGCGCTTAGCCCGCTTGTAGAAAAAATGGGCGTCGTGCTCCCAGGTGTAGCCGATCCCGCCGTGATACTGGATCATCGCGGCGGTCACATCCCGGGCGGTCTGCGAGGCCTTGCTCTTGGCCACGGCGACCGCGAGCCGGCGGTCGGCGAGCCCGGCATCCAGCGCGTGCGCCGCATACAGGACCGCATGCTCCGACATGGTCACGGCGACGTGCAGGTCTGCGAGGTGGTGCTTGAGCGCCTGGAAGGAACCGACCGCCCGGCCGAACTGCACCCGGTCGCAGGCGTAGGCGACGGTGCGCGTCAACGCCTCCCTGGCAAGGCCGACGAGGTCCCCCGCCGTGAGCACCGCGCCCCGATCGAGAAGTTCGACGAACACGCCCGTGGACGAGCCGGGAAGGCGCTGCCCGGGTACGCCGTCGAGAACCACCGAAGCCGTGCGCACCGAGCCGTCATAGCTTTCCAGGCCGGTCACCTGGACCCCCGGCAGACCCGGTTCGACCAGGTACAGCCCGACCCCGCCGCCGGGTTCCAGGGCCGCCACCACGATGATCTCCGCCGCTTCGGCGTAGTCGACGGGCAGCGCAGACCCGGTCAACCGGCCCGCCTCGTCGGCGCCGACCCGCACGCCGCTGGGGTCGTAGCGACCGGTGGGCCCCCGCAGCGCCACCGTGGCCACCAGCGCACCCGAGGCGACGGCGGGCAGCAGGGCCGCCTTCTGCGCATCCGATCCCGCCAGCCCAAGCGCCTCGCCCGCGAGCACCGTCGGCAGCCACGGCCCGGGTACGACGCCCGCACCGAAGGCGCGGGCAACCACCTGGGCGTCCACCAGACCGAGCCCCAGGCCGTCGTACTCCTCGGGGACGCACACGGCGAGCCAGCCCTGCTCGCCCATGGCCTTCCACAGCTGCGCGGGAATACCGGTGCCGCCCGGGTCCTCGAACACGGCACGGACGGCGCTGCGATCAAACTGGTCCGCGAGGTAGTCGCGGACGGCTTCACCCAGGGCGCACTGCTCGTCGGTGAGCGCGAAGTACATGGCTGGTCCTATCGGAGGCTCGAGGGAGTCAGCGAGCATGGCCGAAGGCGGCGCGATCATTGCCCGTCCGCGCCGCCGGAGGCTCACCACTAGTCATCGAGGAAGCCCGAGGATCCGCTCGGCGACGATGTTGCGCTGCACCTGCGACGAACCGCCCCAGATCGTCACCGAACGCGACCACATGGCCTCCTGCTGCATGGCGCGCAGGTCGGTGTCGGGGCGCGGTCGGGCGAGCGTCGCCTCCGGACCGAGCAGGTCGTCGAAGGTCTCCCACAGGTCCTGGTGCGTGTGCGACCACTGCAGTTTGGTCACAGATGACCCGGCCCCGAGGTCCTCGCCCCGTTCGACCTGGGTGAGCACGTGCATGGAGCGGTAGCGCAGGCACTCGAGCTCGACCATCCGGCTGGCGAGCTGCTGGCGCAGGATCGGGTCGCCGGTGCGGCCGAAGGTGGCCGCGGTGGCCACGATCTCGTCGAACTGCCGGCGCATGGCGGTGTACTGGACGATGCCGGAGGCCCCACGTTCAAACGACAGCAACAGCATCGCCGTTGACCAGCCGTTGCCGACCCCGCCGAGACAGTCACCGACCTTCACCCTGGCATCGGTGAAGAACACCTCGCCGAACTCGCTCGCGCCGCTGATCTGACGCAACGGCCGGGCCTGCACCCCGTCGGAGCGCATGTCGATGAGCAGCATGGAGATGCCGCTGTGCCGCTGGGAGCCGGGTTCCGTGCGGACCAGCGCGAAGATCTTGTCCGCGTACACGGCATTGGTCGTCCAGACCTTCTGACCGTTGACGACGAACTCGTCACCGTCGAGCACGCCGCCGGTGCGCAGCGCCGCGAGGTCCGAACCCGCACCCGGCTCGGAGAAACCCTGGCACCAGATCACCTCGTTGCGCAGCATCGGGCCGATGATGTCGCGCTTCTGCTCGTCGGTACCGATCGCCATGACGGTGGGGGCGAGGAAGGCCAGCCCGAGGGCGTTGACCGTGTGTGGCGCCCCGGCACGCTGCGTCTCCTCGTCGTAGATCGCCTGCATGCCGGGCGTCCCGCCGCGCCCGCCGTACTCCCGTGGCCAGGAGATACCGGCGAAGCCTGCGTCGTATTTGCGGCGCTCCCAATCCCTGCGCAGCTCGAACGCCGCCGCCTCGGGCATGGCCGACCAGAACGACCGGGACCGCCACCGCGGCGGGACGTTGTCCGCCAACCACGCACGCAGCTCCGCGCGGAACTGTTCCTCCTCGGGCGTGAACGTGAGGTCCATCAGGCGGCTCCTGCGGGCGGGCTGTGGGCAACGCGGCATGCGGAGTTTATTTGCAGCGGGCACGATGTGACGTGTGTCCGCGCCCTACCTTGCATCCGCGCTCCGGAAACGGGGAACACGATGATCGTTCCGGCACGGCTGAACCCCACCACCCGGGACGACGCCCTGCGCCAGATGGCGACCGACGTCGTCGACGTCGTCGTCATCGGCGGCGGCGTCACGGGTGCGGGGGTCGCGCTCGACGCGGCCACCCGCGGCCTGTCGGTGGCCCTGGTCGAGGCACGAGACCTCGCGGCCGGCACATCCAGCCGGTCGAGCAAGCTCATCCACGGTGGGCTCCGTTACCTCGAGCAGCGCAACGTGGCGCTGGTCGCCGAGGCGCTGCGGGAACGGGCGCTCCTGCTGGACACCCTGTGCCCGCACCTGGTGCGCCCGGTCCCGTTCATATACCCGATCACGCATCGGATGTGGGAACGCGCCTACGTCGGCAGCGGAATGCTGCTCTACGACACCCTCGGCGGCGGTCGCCGCAACGTGCCGCACCACCGCCATCTGAGCAGGCAGGCCGCGCTGCGCGCCGCACCGTCCCTGCGACCGGACTCCATGGTGGGGGCGATCCAGTACTGGGACGCCCAGGTCGACGATGCCCGCCACACCATGTTCGTCGCCCGCACCGCGGCCCACTACGGCGCCCTGATCGCCACCAGCGCCCGGGTGACGGGACTGCTGCGGGAAGGCGACCGGGTCAGCGGCGTCCGTGTCGACGACCTCGAGAACGGCGGGCAGATCGACGTCCGGGCCCGCCAGACCATCAACGCGGCGGGGGTGTGGACCGACGACATCCAGGCCATGGCCGGCGGTCGCGGTCAGCTGTCCGTCCGGGTTTCCAAGGGCATCCACCTGGTCGTGCCCCGCGACCGGATCCACTCCACCACCGGGCTGATCCTGCGTACCCGGACCAGCGTGCTGTTCGTGATCCCCTGGGGCTCGCACTGGATCATCGGAACGACCGACACGGACTGGAACCTCGACCTCGCCCACCCGGCAGCCAGCAGCGCGGACATCGACTACGTGCTGGAACACGTCAACCGGGTGCTGCGCACACCGCTGACCAACGAGGACATCACCGGGGTCTACGCCGGGCTGCGGCCGCTGC
>NZ_CAUVXI010000035.1:0-15613 GCF_963555845.1 Protofrankia sp. Cas8
AAACGACGTTAAACGGTGACCGACCAACGTTCCACTCCGTGCGGCCCGCGTACTGGTCACCGCTGAACAGCAGGCAGGAGGCGGGGTCGATCGCGCCGTCCAGGCCGGCCAGGGTGGCGGTCACCCGGGCCTCGTCACCCTGGAAGACACCGGAATAGCGCTCGATGCCCTCGCCGAGCGCGCTCGCCTTCGCCTGGATGTCCGTCATGCCCTTGCCGCAGCTCTGGCTGCGCAGCCCATGGCGCAGCATGCGCAGGTCCCGCACCTCACGGGCCAGGTTGTGGCCGGCCGCGTAGCCGTGCAGCAGGCCGGGCGGCACACCGTGTCCGACATCGAGGTGGAACAGTCCGGTGACGGCTCCGGTGACCGGACTGACCTGGTGGAGGAACGCGTCGACGAACTCCTCGGGCGGGGTGGCCCGATGTCCGCCCTCGGCGGTGAAGCGCTTCTTGCGGCCCGACAACGTCACCGGCTGACGTGCCCTGGCCGCCATCAGGGTCGGATCCCCACATGCCGGACACTGGGGACGCCGCACTAGTTGATGACGTTCAGTGACAAGCGAGAAGGTGTCCAGTGTGATGACCACCGGCTCGGCATCCGGCATGCCGGCAAGCCACTTCGCCACCTCGAGCGCGATGATCTGCGCGCCCAGCGACGTGGTGACGGGCAACCGGGCCGCGGCGGTCGCGAACGGGGCATCCCGCCCGACCCGGCGCTGCAGGTAGGTCAGGGCCTGCCGGTTCGCCGACAACCGCTGGGCCAGGCACTCCCAGCAGCCGGTCCGGCCCGGCTCCAGCAGCGGCCCGACCCACAGGACGGAACCGACCGGCCTGGCCAGCAGCCAGGGACGTCCCGACCGCAGCGCGGCGGCGTTGTGTTCGGCGAGAGCGGGATGCAGATAGTCGTCGGTGACCGCCACCATCAGACGGTTGATCCCGGAATCGGTGCCGGTGCCGGTGCCGGTGCCGGTGCCGGTGCCGAGATCCGGCCCGGTGCCGACATCGATGCCACAGGCGGCGAGCGCGGCCGCGACCGGCCGCGGGTCGACGTCGCCCAGGACCCGCAGATCGACGGCTCCCGCCGCGACGGCACCGGCGGCCTGGTCACCGTCGAGACCGGCGAGGTTCCAGAACGCCGCGCCCGCGCCGTCGGCCGCACCTTCGCCCACCCGGGCGCGCCCGGAGCGCACGAGCCGGTCCAGGCCGAACAGCACCCGCTCCTGGGGGAACCGGCCGACCAGCTCGGTGCTGATCTGCTCGGCAGTGCGGGTGCCGTCCAGCAACGGCGCCACCGCCTCCGCGAGGGGCCCTGCGAGCACATCCACACCTCGCTCGGAGATGAGGTAGAGCCCCTCGCCCTCGACAACCTGCGGGAGGAGATGGCCGCGGAAAGCCAGCACCCCGTCCCCCGGGACACCGGACGGCCCGGTGATGGTCGACTCGATGGTCATCGTGTGCTCCTCAACGATCGGCGCACTGGCAACGGTCAGTGCAGCAGCAACGGTCAGTGCAGCGGCAACGGTCAGTGCAGCAGCGTCAGCGAGGGGAGGGCAGGCTCGATGAGGTGCAGGGCCAGCAGCCCGATCGCACTGGTACCGTCCACGGCCGACGGGATGAGCCGGTCGTCGACCACCCTGTCGCCGAACCAGGAGCCGGTCCGTGCGCGCCTGCGCACCAGGGCACGCAGCATCACCTCGGCGATCTCCCGGCCGGTCCCGCCGCCGTCGGCGGCATCTCCCAGCAGGGCCTCACCGGCGGTGGCGACCAACTCGCGGCAGGTCCGCCCGTCGGTGGCCGCCTGCGGCCGGGCGGGTGCCGCGTTGGCGTCAGTACCGTTGTCGTCGGTACCGATACTGCCGTCGGTACCGGTACTGCCATCGGTACCGGCCTCGGCTCCCCCGCTGGCCGCGATCGCCAACGCGCTCAACCGCCCGGACCGGGTGGCGAGGTCCGGGCGGTGGGCCCGCACCGCGGCCGCCACCACCGCCGGGTCGTCCACCAGGCCGGGTGCGCTGCGGTGGACGTGGGCCAGGGCGACCGCGATGCTGTCGCGGCCCACCGGAAGGAGATCGAGCAGCCGGCTGCCGGCGGGCAACCGGGTGAGCCGGACGCCGGTCCCACGCAGCGCGGTGAGTGCTCGGCTGGTCAGTTCCCCGGCCAGCGACACCCCGGCCAGCGATCGCGCGGTACCCGGCGTCGCCGGATCGCCGCCGGCCGGAACACCAGCACCGGCGGGGACGCTGCCGGTGACCTCGGGAAGGGCCAGCAGGTTGAGCAGCAACCCGGCGTCACCGAAGGGGACGTCGGCCAGGCTCCGGCCCGCCTGCGCGGCGGCGGCGAGGCCGGGCAACAGCCCACGCGCCGCATCGACCAGGGACTCGTCACCGAGCAGTTCCCCGCCGCGCGCGAGCGCGAACAGGGCCGCGCCGGGGCCGGTGAACCCGCCGAGCGCGATGGCGCCGCCCCACATCCTCGTGTCGCGGGCCAGGACCTGCAGCGCTTCGCCACCCGCCGCGATGTCCTCGAGCGCCTGGTGGGCGGCGACCCAGTACCGCGGCTCACCGGTCAGCACGAACAACTCGGCCAGGAACAGCGCCACGCCGCCGGCTCCGCTGAGCAGGTCCGGCGGAAGAATCTGAATCTGGTGGAGGTCGGGTACCGGGTACCAGGCGAGGCCGAGCCAGCCGGCCGGGTCGTCGGAGCCGCGATACCGGGCCGCCAGCAGGTCGTCGGCGATCCCGCAGGCGATGTCCAGGAGCTGGGTGCCGTCCATCGGCCCGGACCTGCGGCTCGGTACCGCCAACCGGCGCGGCGCCACCCCTGGCGGGCCGGCCTCGACACCGGCGGCGCGGTCGTCATCCGCACTGTCCGTGACGGCCAACGCCGTCTCGGTGCCGTAGCGGGCCGCCTCCATGCAGGCGGTGAGCACCGCGAGATGCCCGTCGAGGTCGAAGGTGTCGACCGTGGTCACCCGATCGTGCAGCCGCTGCCAGGCCGTGCCCTCGAAGTGCCCGGGAATCTCCCGTCCCGCCGGGGTGAAGGCGGACGTCGACGCCGTCCGTGACTCGAAGAGGGGAACGTCGAGTTCCCGGAAGGCGGCCAGTTCCTCCTCGGCGACCTCGGGCACGTCCGTGCGCTCGGTGTTCTCGTGCAGCATCCGGAAGGCGTTACGCAGGACGCCGCCCAGCACCGCCTCGCGGGCGGCGCCGTCGACGAGCGCGAGCGGGCCCAGCGAGGCACGCAGCAGGGTCTGGCAGTCGAAGGTGTTACGCCAGATGTAGCGGACCCGGGCGCCGTGGAACAGCCCGAGCGGACCGTCCGGGGCGAGCAGACCGTCACGGTTGGCCACCAGCGCGGCCTGCATGTCCCGATACCCGGCGATCACGTCGTCGAAGTGTTCCCACGGATCCGCCGTGACATCGCCATGCCACGGGCGGTAGCTGGGCAACGGCAGGTTGCTACCGCCGAGGCTCGCGCCCGGTGCGTCGCCCGCGTGGGACAGACAGCCGAGGTCAAGGGACCGCCCGTCCGGCCCGGACACCCACGGCTGCACCGCCATGGACGTGCGCACGATGCTGGACTCCAGCGCCTCGGCCAGCGTCCGCTGGCGGGCGTCCATGCTCGGCGGCGGGGCGGTACGCGGGTAGAGAACGCACTCGACGTCCACGAGCACCGGCTGGTCGCCCGCGGCGATGAGATTGTCCGCGAACAGGTCGCGCCCCTCCAGCAGTTGCATGAGCCGCATCAGCATGCCCAGCCGGCGGTAGTACCGGCTGAAGGCGTCGGGGCTGTCGCAGGGGCCGGCTGCGATGATCTCCTCCCAGCCGTGCTTGCCGCGCAGCAGGACGGTGTGGGTCGCCAGACCCAGCGGCAGCCCGGCTGCGTTGAGATAGGCGATCAGATCGGTGAGCGCCAGGGCTGTGGTGAGGTCCTTGGGCTTGTACACGACCGCGTGGCCGGCGGCGAAGTAGAGCAGCGCGACCGACCTGCCGCCCGCATGCCGGTCGCCGGCACCGCCGGTGAAACGGTCCAACGGGCCGGGATCGGCCCAGCCCCAGAGGTTACGTCGCAGGGTGGGCAGGTCCGCCCGCAGCCGCTCGAACATCTCCACGGTGACATCGCGCCACTGCTGGCAGGTCAGCCCGACCACGTAGGCGAGGCCGGGCAGCGCCTCCAGCCGGCCCAGCCATCCCTGGCGACTGACGTCGAGGTCGTCACGGTCGGCCCAGTCGAGCGATCCGGACGTCGCGGCGGCCACCTGCAGCTCGAACCGCAGCGCCGCGTCGCAGACCTCCACCAGACGGGTGACCAGGCTCCGGGTGACGGCCTGCCAACCCCGCTCGGTGACGGCGACGCCCGCCACGACCCCGTCGTCGCACGGCAGCAGTCGTTCGGCGGCCCGCTGGAACGCCACCAGCGGTGCGGCCTTCAACCCGGTGGCGTCGTCCTGCGCGGCGGTGGCCGGCTGGGCGTGCAGGAACTCCACGAGTGCCCACGCCCAGGTGGGGAGCTGGTCGGGGGTTCGCAGCGCGACGGTGCGCAGACCGGCGCCAAGCCCCCGACCGGTTGCCGCCCGGTGTTCAAGCAGTGCCCGGGTGGCCGCGTCGTCGCCGCCGGCCACGCGCAGCCAGCGGTTCACCCGGTCCGAAAGCCGGCCGCGGCCGACACCCGGCACACCGACGAACATCGTGGTGTCGGAACGCTCGTGGAACGGCGCGGCGGCACAGATGATCTCACGCAGCCGTGCGTCACCGCCCGGCAACCCCAGCAGCGTGTCCCCGGAGCCGGGGAGACCCGCCCGCGGCGCGACGCCGGGGACCGGCATCGCGGCTGGACCACCCAAGGCTGGACCACCCTGGGTTGGGCCGCCTGAGGCTGGCATGGGGACGGTGTCCATCACATCTCCTGTCCGGCGGCCAGGCGGCTGAACAGACCGTCCTGGCGGGCCAGCTCTGCAAAGGTGCCCACGGCCGCGACCCGGCCGCTGTCGAGTACATAAATCCGATCCGCCTGACGGACCGTGCTCAGCCGATGTGCGATGACAATGCGTGTGCAGGAAAGCTCCGCCACCCGGCTGGTCACCTCGTGCTGGGTCTTGTTGTCCAGCGCGCTGGTGGCCTCATCGAAGATGAGAATCGCGGGCTTACGCAGGAGCGCGCGGGCGATGAACAGCCGTTGGATCTGCCCACCGGAGAAGCTCTGGTGGTCCTCCCCGACCCGGGTCGCCAGACCCAGCGGCAGGCGCCGCAACTCGTCGGCGATGCCGGCGGTCTGTGCGGCCTGCCAGACGTCGTCCTCGGTGACGCCCTGGGCCGAACCGACGATGTTGTCCAGCAGCGAACCGCGGATCAGGCGGCTGTGCTGGGTGACCACACCGATCTGGGCGCGAACCGCCCTCGGGTCGAGCCCGGCAAGATCCCGACCGTCGTAACGGACGTGACCGGAAGCGGGGGTCTCGAACCCGAGCAGCAGCCGGACGATCGTGGACTTGCCCGCTCCGGACGGCCCGACCACCGCGACCATCTCGCCCGGCTCCGCCCGCAGCGCGATCCGGTCCAGGGTGGCGCGGGAGTTTCCGGGATATGCGAAGGTCACGTCGTCCAGGTCGACCGTGCCTGCGAGCGCGCCGGGGTCGGCGGCATCGGCGTCGGCCTCCGGCTCGGCGGCCAGGATCGGGGTGAGCCGGGTGAGGATCGGCGCCACCGCGAACGCGGGCCCCGCCACGCTGCCGAGCTGGCCCAACGCGATCGACACCTGGGCCACCGCCACGGCGGTGACGAGCAGGTGCTCGACGCTCACCGCCATGCCCAACGCGGTGGCACCCGCGACGAGCGCGGTCAGCAGCAGTGGCTGCGCTCCGGCGACCAGCCCGGTCGCGACCGCCTGCAGGCGTTGAGTGGCCGCGTCCGCGCGCTTCTGCCGGGCGAACAACCGCGCCCACAGCGCGAAGACGGCGGTCTCCCGACCCGCTGCCTGGATCTTGTCGATACCGAGCATCACCGGGTAAAGGAGCCCGTAGACCTCGCCGTGCAGCCGGAACACCTCCGACTCGTGTCGCTGCTGACGGCGGGCGAGGACGACCAGCGCCACCGCCAGCACGGTCACGCCGGCGAAGACCAGCCCCGCCAGCCCCGGGTCTATACCGATCACCACCACCATGCTCACCAGGGCGAAAACCGTGCCGAGCAGAGCGGTGACGGTGACATCGGACAGGCTGCGACGGATCTCGGCGATGCCGCCCGCCCGCGCGACCAGCTCACCGGTGGAGTACCGGGTGAAAAAGGGCGCGCCCAGGGACAGTAGGCGGTCCCACACCGCAGGCTCCAGAGCCGACTGCAGCCGGCTCTGCAGCCGCACGATGGCCGCGTTGCGTACGAGCAGCAGCAGGCCGGAAGCGGCCACGACCGCGGCGAGCAGGCCCGCGAGCCAGCCCAACGCACCCGGGCCGCCATCGATGACCAGCCGTGGCAGCACCAGTCCGATCGCCAGTGGAACAGTCAGCGCGAGCAGGCCCGCGACGATCCCGGCGAGCAGCAGGACACCGAGGTCCGGTCCGGAGCCGGCCAGGGCGAACTTGATCACGGCCGGTAGTGAGCGCGCGTGGGCCGGCAACGGCCGATAGACCGCTAGCGCGGTTGGCGCAAGGGTGCGTGCGGTCGCCTCGGTGAGTGGACGGCGCTCGCCGGTGGCCGGGTCGTGGATGCGGTAGCCGCGGCGCCGTGGCAGCAGTGCCACCGGATGCCCGTCCTCGCCCGTCCATCCGATCATGACGGTGGCGGTGCCGGCCAGCCGGGACGGGTCCAGGGTGACGGTGCGCCCGCGGATGCGGCTGGCCCGCAGTATGGCGCCGACGGGATCGGATGTTCCCCCGACGCGCGGTGACACGGCGAGCCCGGCCGGTGCGGCCAGCCCGGCGGGTACGACCAGCGGTACGCCGAGCGTTTCGGCCACCGCCCCGACCACCTCCGTGGCCTGCGCGACCGGATCCCCGGCCGGGACCGACGGGTCGGCCGGTGCCAGCACGGCGCCCAGCGCCGACCATGCTCCGGTGAGCACTCGCAGGTTGTCCGCGGCGCGCTCGTGCAGCCGCCGCCGCCACCTCGCGTCATCCCGGTCCGCCCGGCTGATCGCCAGCGCCAGGACGGTCCGGTGGAAGCCGCCAAGGGCGGCGACGGTGAGCGTGGCGAAGTTCTCGCCGGTCAACGACGGCGGATCAAGCGCGTCCGGAGCACCGGGCCCGTCCGGAGCACCAGGCGCACCCGACGTATCCCGCACGTCCCCGGCCACGGCGCGGGTGATCCGCACCAGCCAGTCCCGCAGCTCCGGCTCGGTGATGCTGGGCGGGACGATCCACGTCCCGGTGAGGGAACGCCGGCGCAGCACCGTGGGCGGCACGGTGCGCGCGATCAGTGTCCATCCCTCGGGAACATCACCGGGGGCCACACCGACCAGCACCTCGCCGGCGGACACCCGCAGCAGCGGCCGCAGCTCACCGGCGCCGGCATCGGAACCGCCCGGCCCGGCATCGCCCGACCCAGCCTCGCGTTGCAGGAACAGGTCGACCGCGCCCTGTTCGACCCGCCAGAAGCTGGTGTGATCCCAGACGTCGACGGTGTGTGTCGACATTGACCACGCCTTGCCGCCGCCCGCGGACGCGGTCACCTCCGGGCGCACAGCGGTGGGATTCGATGTCATACCAGCTCCTCCAAGAGGCGGCGGTACGGTCCGGCCGCGGCGGCCAGGTCGGTGTGGGCGCCGCGTTCCACCACCCGCCCCCGGTCGAGCACGACGATCTCGTCGGCATCCCGGATGGTGCTCAGCCGGTGAGCGAGGATCAGACAGGTACATCCACGGCCGCGGATGTTCGCATCGACGTTGCGCTCGGTGATGGGGTCGAGCGCACTTGTGGCCTCATCCAGGATGAGTACGGCGGGGTCCATGGCCAGCGCGCGGGCGATCTCCAGGCGCTGGCGCTCCCCGCCGGAGAGGTTACGGGCCTCCTCCCGCACCCAGGCCGCGTCGAGCCCACCGCGCTGGGCCACCACGTCGGCGACACAGGCGTGCTCAAGTGCAAGGCGCAGCTCCGCATCGCTGATATGGCCGTCCCACAGCGTGAGGTTGTCGCGAACACTCCCGGAGAAGAGGTGCAACTGCTGATCCACATAGGCGATCGATGAGGTCAGCACCGCGCGCGCGACGTCCTCACGGCGCATCCCGTCGTAGCGGACCTCGCCCGAGACCGGCCGCAGCACCCCGGCGACGAGCCGGGCCAACGTGGACTTCCCACCGCCGGACGCCCCGACCACAGCCACCCGCTGGCCTGCCGCGATACGCAGCGAGACGCCGGCGAGCACGGGCGGGCGGTGCGGGTCGTAACCGAAGCTGACGTCGACCAGCTCGATGTGCCCGCGCAACCTCCCGGCGTCGACGGGCACTCGCTGCGCGGGCACCGCCGGGCGCTCCGCAACCGAGACCGTGCCGGTGCCGGTGCCGGTGCCGGTGCCAGGGGCAGGGGCAGGGGCAGGGGCCAGGATGGGGGTCAGCGCCGGGTCCGGTTCGGCGTCGAGGACATCGTCGACGAGCGCCTGCTGGGCACGGGCAGTGATCAGATCCGCGCCGGCGCCGACCAGAATGGTGATCTGGAGCAGCAGACTGCCCATGATCATCTGCACCGCCACCAGCGTGCCGACGCTGATCTGTCCGTGCAGCAGCTCCTGGAAGCCGAGCACGACCACCAGCCCACCGGCGAGAACGTTCAGCGTCGTCGGCAGTACCAGCAGCGTCTGCGCCCGCGCGGAGGCGCGCTGGCCGGCGTTGATGGCGCGGGCCTGCCAGCCGGCCCAGGTGGCGAAGAAGGTGTCCTCACCGCCGTCGGCCTTGAGGGTTTCGATCGCCGCTATCCCGGCGAACGCGACACCGTCGCGTCGGCTGTCGGCGACCTGCAGTTCGTGGCGGTCCGCGGTCTGGCGCGCGACGACGGCCCGCAGCGCGACCAGGTTCGCCGCGGCGACGCCGACGCCGATCAGGGCGAGTCGCCAGTTGAGCCAGACCAGCGTGCCCAGGTAGAGCGCACCGGTCAGGACGCTGGCCACCGCCGCGGCGAGCCGGGTCGTGAGCACCACGGACAGGCCGTCGTTGACCTGCACCCGGGTGACCAGACCGCCGAGCTGGCGGCGGTGGAAGAACACCCCGGGCAGCCGGAGCATCCGCCACAGGAACTCCCCGGACGTGCGCGCCGCCATGGCCACCAGCACCCGGCCCAGCACGGCCTGCTGGAGCCAGGTGGCCGCCACCACCGTGACCGCCGCCGCCGCCAGCGCGATGCTGAGCCGGACGGCCAACGTGTCGGCGCCGATCCCCGCGGTACCGGCCAGACCGGGGTCGGCCAGATTCGGGTCGGTCAGGAAGGTACGGAACAGGACCGAGGCGAGCACGGTCGGGATGGCCCCGAGCAGGCCGGCGAGCACGGCGATCGCGGCCACCGACGCGTGTGGACGCAGCCGGGCGGCGACGGCGTGGGCGAACGGCATCCGCCGGCCACCGCGGCGGAATGTCGGGTCCGGGGCGAAGGTGATGACGATGCCGCGGAAGGTGTCCGCGAAAGCGTCGGGGGTGGCCCGGTACCGGCCCGCGGCGGGGTCGTTGACCAGTACCCGGCCACGGCGGACGCCGTCGAGGACGGCGAAGTGCGGGCCGTCGACGAGCACGACCGCGGGTGTGGGCAGGGCGCGTAGCGTCGCGGTGTCCACCGGATTGCCGCGCTCCCGCAGGGCCACCCGGCGGCCGGTTCCGGTCAGCCCGTACCGGGCGGCGCCGCGGACCAGCGCGGCAGCCGTCGCCCCGTCGCGGGTCACCCCACATGCCTGGCGGACCTCGTGCAGGCTCACCCGCCGGCCGAAGCCGGCGAGGACCGCGGTCAGGCAGGCCGCCGCGCAGTCCTGCTCCTCCATCTGTGGGACGAACGCACTGCGTCGCCGCGCGTGGCGTAGGCGCAGGCGCAGGCGCAGGCGTAGGTGTAGGCGCAGGTGTGGACGCAGGCCGTGCCGGCCGGCGGGCCGACCGCGGCGCGATCGTGAGTGCGCTGAGCCACCGCGCCCCCCGGTCTCCGGGTCGGTCGCGATCGCCGCGCTCACCGACGCTGTCCAAACAGGACCCGCAACGGATGATCGCGACTGATGAGAATGCTCGCCGCGACCGGGCTCATCGCCGGAATCTGCGCACCGATCTCGGCACCCGCCGCGTCGATGCCCACCTCGACGAGCCACACGTCCGTACCGGCGTCGACTCCGGGCACCCGCTGGGAGCCGAACCGGGACACCAGCTCGGCCGCGGATGACGGGTAGCCGGCCACGGCTGTGATGTGCCCGGCCAGCACCCCGCCCGCCAGGGCCAGGTGCGTCTGCTGTCCCGGTTGCAGGCTGGACAGCTCCTCGCGCGAGGTCACGAACAGAACAGCCTGCGCCGGCGCGGTCCGCGGATCCGCACCAGGGTCGACCAGGACGACCGCAGCCCCGGCGTCCAGCTGCTGGCCCGGGACGGCGACGACGTTCATGACCGCGCCGTCGGCCGGCGCGTGCACCGGCGCGGGGCCGTCCGGCGTGGCGACGATCGCGACGACCTGATCGCGGTGCACCTGCTCGCCCGACCCGACCGTGACCGAGAGGAGCGCGCCGGCCTTCGGCGCCGCCGCGGCCAGTGGACCCCGGCCGTGTACCAACACACCGCGCGCGGAAAGGTGGTGTGGCAGCGTACCCACGACCGCCCAGGCCGCCCCCGCGCCGATCAGGACGACCAGGGCGAGCGCAGCCGCCCACAGCCGTCCCGACAGGACACGGATCGGCTGGTCAAGGTGGTCGGCGGCGTACACACCCTGCGTCGCGCCCGACGTCTGCGCCACGTTCGGCGCCGACTCCGGCGCCGTGTGCACCCCGGTTGTCACTGGATTCGGCGGTTTCGCCGGTTTCCCGCCGGTCGACCCCGGCGGGGGTGCGGGGTCGGCCACCGGCGTCCGGTCGGCTGACGGGGATGGTGCAAGGCGCATGGCGGGCTCTCCCAGCCTGGGGTCGGGACGGCCAGTGGTGGCCGATCCGCGGGTAGTCCGCGGGATGTCCGCGGGATGTCCGCGGGATGTCGGAGTGCCGGTCAGGGAACGCGCGCGGCGCCGACCCTCACGCGTCGACGGGGACAGCCGCAGCGAAAGTCACCGGAAGTGCCCGCAGACCGGTGAAGGCCAGCGAGGGCTCCCACTGCGCGGTGTCCGCGGTGAGCGGGGTACGCAGGTCCCGGCAACGGCGCGCGAGCCGGTCCAGCAGGGTCGCGCCGGCGGCGAGCGAGAGCGGCGCCCCCAGGCACAGGTGGGGCCCGAAACCGAACCCGAGGTGCCGGCGCTCGGAGCGCCGCGGGTCGAGCCGGTCGGGATCGACGAATCGGCGGGGGTCGCGGTTGGCCGCGGCGAACAGGAGGATGGCCGCCGCGCCGCGTCGCAACCGCCGTCCGCCGACGTCGATGTCATCCAGGAGCACCCGCGTGCTGGCGCGGACCGGGCTCCCGAGCCGCACGCATTCGTCGAACACGGCCTCGGCGTCGCCGGGATGGTCCCGAATGTGGTCGAGAAGCTCCGGCGCCTGCAGAACCTGCCACACCGCGGCGGACAACCCCGCCGTCAGCGTCTCCAGCCCGTTGACGAACAGCATCAGGACGAACGCGACCAGCTCGTCGTGGGTGAGCTGGCCGTCACGGGTGGCGAGAGCGAGCCGGCTGAGCAGGTCGGGTCCGGGCTGATGTTCGCGGTCGGCGCACAGCCGATTGATGTAGTCGAGAAGATCGTCGATCTTTCGATCGGTGTCCGGGGGTTGCTCGACACCGAAGCCGAGCATCTGTCCACTGAGCACGACGGCCCACTCCAGGACACGGCCGCGGTCCTCGACCGGGATGGCGAGCAGCGCGCAGGTGAGGGCTACCGGCAGCGGCACGGCCAGGTCCGCGACGACGTCGAACGATCCCTGGCCGGCGTTCGCGTCGACCAGCGCGTCCACGGTTTCGCTGACCAGCGTGCGCGCCTGCGCGATGCCGCGGGAACTGAAGGTACGGATCGCGAGCCCCTTGAGCCGGCGATGGTCCGCGCCGTCGCGCAACGGCAGCATCCGGGACAGTGCCGCGGACAGTACGGGATTCGGTGACAACGGGATCGCGGTGCCCAGCACCGACGGATCCGAGGAGGTGGCCGGATGGGTGGCGACCGCCATCAACTCGTCGTAGCCCGCCACCACCCACATCCGACCCAGTGGGGTCACCGGCTCCTCGGTGACCAGGCGGCGGTAGAAGGCGGCCGGATCGCGCCGCGCCCGCGGGTCACTGAAAAATGTCTGCACTTCGGCGGTTAACGTGCTCAACGCCGTAGCTCCTCTCCCGTGCTAGGGCCTGTCCGGGCGCGCGCCCCCCGGACGGCAACAGCCCCTGGGCTGCCGCAGCCCCTGGACCGCCGCAGCCCCTGGACCGCCGGGAAAACGCCGGCCCGGCACAGCTGTGCCGGGGCCGGGCCGGGCGCTCTCAGGTCAGTTGGACAGGCTGCTGAAGCTCGACACCGGGCAGGCTGCGCAGGCCAGCGAGCTGACGGAAAGACCGGCGGCGACAGAGTCAAGCTCCTCGATACTCAGGTCGCCCTCGGGCTTCGCCGGGATCTCCGGCGTGGGTGCCGACTCGGGCAGCGTGATGCCGAACTCGGCGAGGACCGAGCGTGCGTCGCCGGCGTAGCGAGCCTCCAGCTCCGGGTCTCCCCAGATCCGGGCGACCATGGTGGCGAACCGAGTGCGATCCTCATCGGAGACCACATAGCTGTTCTCGGACATGTGACGTCACCTTTCATGTCATGCGTGCGGGTCTGGATGTGCTCGGGCTGTCCCGGGTGCGACATCACTGTCCGTCAGGCAGGCGTGTTCACGACAGTCGCCAATGTCAGTGGTTTCACCCGGGCAGATATCACATCCGCATGGATGTCACTTTCACGGGTCGGCCATGACATCTGTCATCACCTGCCCCGAGATGGTGTGTGGGCCTTCCCCGCCATACGCCTGCGCGCCTACGCTGCCAGGCGACACCGTGCGCTCGCACGAGCATCGCGGCGTCAGCCGAAATACGAGCATCGCGGCGTCAGCCGGAATACCGGAGTCCACGACCGGAGGAACGAATGATTGAGGCCATCGGTCTCACGAAACGGTACGGCCGCAGGACGGTGGTGAATGGCCTGACCTTCGGTGCGGGAGCCGGTGCGGTGACCGGCTTCCTCGGGCCGAACGGTGCCGGAAAATCCACCACTATGCGGATGATTGTGGGGCTCGACCGACCGTCGGACGGCGTGGTCACCGTCAATGGCCGGCCTTTCCACCAGCATCGCCAACCGGTACGGGAAATCGGGGTGCTACTCGATGCCGGGGCGGTTGATCCGGCCCGTACACCCCATGACCACCTGCGCTGGCTGTGCGCGAGCAACGGGATTGCCCGCCACCGCATCGACACCGTCCTGGAGATGGTGGGCCTGGGTGACGCCGCCGGGACGCCGGCCGGCCGGCTTTCCCTCGGAATGACGCAACGGCTCGGAATGGCGGCGGCGCTGCTCGGCGACCCACCGACGTTGGTGCTCGACGAGCCGGCCAACGGCCTTGATCCCGACGGCATCACCTGGATCAGAAAGCTGCTGGCCACGCTTGCCCGGGAGGGCCGCACGGTCTTCCTGTCCAGCCATCTCATCGCCGAGATCGCACAGATCGCCGACCGGCTGGTCGTCATCGGGCGGGGCCGCCTGCTCGCGGCCGACTCGGTCGAACGGATCATCGCCGGTCACGGCGGCCCGTCGGTCGTGGTGCGAAGCCCCAGGGCCGGGGAGCTCGCCGCCGTGCTGCGCCGGCACGGCGCCCAGGTCGATGATCAAAAAGGCGCGCCGGCAGCGGGCGTCGAGCGGGACGGCACCTCGTCCGACCTGCTCACCGTCCGCGGGATGGACAGCGGAGCGATCTTCGACATGGCCGTGGCGCACGGCCTGCGACTGGTGGAACTGTCCCCGGCCGACACATCCCTCGAAGAGGCGTTCACCGCGCTGACCGAAGCGAGCACCGTCCATCGCGGCGCCCTGGGCCGGGCGTCCCCAGTGGAAGGCACTGAAACGCAATGATCGTTCCCAACATGGCCACTCCCGACAGGGCCACCCCCGACGTGGCCGGTCCTGGTACGGCTGGTTCCGACACGAGTACCTCGCTCCCGTCTCCCGGGCAGCTCCCGGCGCCAGAGCCGGCGCGGGTCGCCGCCCACGGCGCGGGGAGCGCGGGTGCGGCGGCACTCGGCCGGGCGGTCTACTCCGAGTGGATCAAACTGTTCTCGGTGGCGTCGACGCGACGCTCGCTGCGGCTGGCGCTCATCGCCTCCGTCGGGGTCGGCGCGATCCTGTGCTCCACCCGGGTACGGGGATGGGCCTCGTTCTCAGCTGCCGACCGCGCGACCTTCGACGCGACCGCGACGTCCCTGGCGGGGCTTATCGTCGCCCAGATCCTGCTGGGCGCGATGGCCGCGCGTTTCGTCACGACCGAGTTCACCACGGGCATGATCCGCACAACTCTTGTCGCGGTGCCACGACGCTGGATGGTCCTGGCCGCCAAGGCAGCGGTCGTGGCGGTGGTCACGGCGCTCGCGGGCCTGACCGCATCGTTGGGAGCTTTCATCGTCGGCCAACAGGTGCTGGCACGCCGTCACATCGAGGCAACGCTCAGCTCCGGGCCGACCCTGCGCGCCGTACTCGCCGGCGGACTGGCCGTAGCCGTGGTGAGCCTGCTCGGTCTGGCGATCGGCACGGTCGTCCGGCATCCCTCGGCGAGCGTGGCCGTCTACTCACTGAGCCTGTTCGGAGTCAACCTGCTGACGGCGGCGCTGCCGGCATCGACCGGCAACCGCGTGCAGGCCTACCTGCCCGAGGGGGCCGTGCAGGCGCTCAGCAGCGTCCGGCCCGTGGCCGGGTCGTTGTCAACCGCAGGCGAGGTCGCGGTGCTCGCGGTCTGGGCGCTGGTCGGCCTGGTCATCGCCGGGACGGTGTTCACCCGCCGGGATGCGTGACGCCCGATGCGCCTGAGTACCGGTACGGCCGAGACCCGGTGCGGCCGAGACCCGGTGCGCCTGACCGTCAGCCGCGCCGACGGATGATCATCGGTAGGCCGCCACGCGGCCGCAGGGTCACCAGCGGCTCAGGTACGACCTCATGACCGACGACCGGTTCGAACGCCCACCGACGACAGATCGTGGCCAGTGCCAGCACCCCCTCGGTCTGGGCGAAGCTGTTGCCGATGCACTGGTGCGGACCGCCTCCGAAGGGGAAGTAGGCGTACCGGGGCCGGTCCGGGTCGATCCGGTCCCCGAGCCAGCGGGTCGGGTCAAAACGTTCCGGGTCCGGCCACCACTGCGCGTCGCGATGGACAACCCACTGGCACAGCAGCAGCGTCGAGCCGGCCGGCAACCGATAGCCTCCGACAAGACGGTCTTCCAGCAGATACCGATCCGACAAGACGGTCTTCCAGCAGATACCGACCCATGCCCCACACCGGCGGGTAAAGCCGCATCGCCTCGGTGAACAC
>NZ_CAUVXI010000035.1:15638-22740 GCF_963555845.1 Protofrankia sp. Cas8
CGGGTAAAGCCGCATCGCCTCGGTGAACACCGCGTCGGCATACGGCAGGTTCGCCAGATCCGCGACCGTCGGCCGCCGGCCGGACAGGACGGTGTCGAGCTCGGCGTACAGCGCTGCCGCGATCTCAGGATGCGTGCCGAGCAGATGAAATGTCCAGGTCAACGCGTTGGCCGTGGTTTCGTGACCGGCCAGCATGATGGTCAGGACCTCATCGCGGACCTGGGTGTCGTCCATCCCGTCGCCGGTCTGCGCATCGCGGGCCGACAGCAACAGTGACAGCAGGTCCCTCCCGCCCGCTCCGGCCGCACGGCGATGGTCGATGAGGTCGTAGACGACGCGGTCCAGGGCGTGACGAGCGTTACGGCGGCGCCGGGCCGCGGGCAGTGGCAGCCTCTCCAGCGCCTCGAAGCCTGCCCGCATGGACTTACGGGTGGCCACCATGTTCTCACTGATAGCCGTTCGGATGACGGTCACTTCGTTGCTGTCGACATCAACATCGAACAGTGTGCGAGTGACCATCGCCAGCGTCATCTCGATCATTTCATCGTGCAGATCAAGGTACTGGCCGTTCGTCCAACGATCAGCCCGATCGTCGGCAATCGCGACGAACGTCTCGCCGTACTCGAAGATCCGCTGATGGTGGAACATCGGCTGCATGAGCCGGCGCTGCCTGCGGTGCCGCTCCCCCGCGCTGGTCAACAACCCCTGGCCGAGCACCAGTGTGAGCGGCTCCACCACCGTCTGACGGGAGCCGAACCCACGGCGGACGATGCCTCGGGCGAAGGCCCGGCTGGATCCGACGAGCACGTCAGCGATGACTGCCGGGTCCGCCACGAGGAAAGCCGACAGCGGTCGCGAGGAGATCTGCGCGACAGGACCGTAGGTCGCACGCAGCTGGGTCAGGCCCGCGAGCAGGTCAGGACGCAGCACTCGTGCAGCCGCGCGCGGGCCACCGGACAGGCCCGGGGCGGCTCCCGTACGCATCAGCACGGACACCGCTGGACAACGACAGGCCGAGCAACGGTCATGGCGGACTCTCCTCGGGATCACGGGCGGGGGCAGGGGCGCTCAACCCAGCAGGACGGCCAGCAGACCGATCTTCACGATAATCGCGATCTCGGCACTGCGGCCCGAGACACTGGCCACGTTCCGCGACCAACATCCGGATTGCCGTGGCGGTGGGAGCTCGCCCCGTCCAGTCACCCGGAAACGTGCCGAGGGTGCACGGGGTACACGGGGTACACGGGGTACACGGGGTACACGGGGTACACGGGGTACACGGGGTACACGGGGTACACGGGGTACACGGGGTACACGGGGTACACGAAAATTACTGAAAGTAAAAAATTAACTACTCGAACGCCGTGACAGCGTCGCTCATCCAGGCCAGATCATCTACTCGGACGTGGAGGCGTTCGGCTATGTCACCGGTGGCGACGCCCCGGCTGATCGCCTCACGAATAGCCAGGCCACGCACGGCACGCAGCCGTCCACGCTCCGGATGATCATTCCAGAGCAGATCGTGGGCAACCCAGGCGCGCTCGACCGGGTCAGCGATCGCGACGATACTGCGGAAGGCCATCACAGCGCACATGTTCCAGCGACCATGACTGGACGGCAACAGCACGGTGTCTCAATAGGAAATTCTTATCGACCGATTGACGACCTACCGCAGCAACCCAACACGGACAGCAACGGCCAAGCCGACCTCATCCAGGACATCCGACGGGCGTCGGTCGTCCGAAACCTCCACCGTCCACACCTGGGCCATGCACCGTGCGGCCCTCTCAACGATGTGAATCTGAGGCTCCGCCAGCAGCACCAGATTCACATCCTTCGGCGCCGTGAACCGAGTCCGCAACGATGCACGGTCGCCGGCCGTAGATTGCAGTCACCGAACGTCCGCGCCACACTCCTCATCGTGCAGGTAATGAAGATCGGAGAGGTGCTGAAGATCGAACTTGGAGATCAGGAACAGGGATCGGCGGTGGTGCGCTGGAAACAACGAGAACGACGTACCCGTGAGCTATGAGACCACCGAATCCGGAGGAACCAGATGAGCACCCTCAGCAAGGACGCACGGGATCTACTGAGCAAACCACTGTTCGCCTGGGTGACGACGCTGCGGACCGACGGTTCGCCGCACAGCACCGTTGTGTGGATCGATGTGGACGGCGACGACGTCATCTTCAATACTGCGGTGGGCCGCCTCAAGGAGCGGAACCTGCGCAGGGACCCACGGGTGTCGGTAGGTGTCCTCGATCCTGAGGACACCTACCATCTGGTCAGCATCTCCGGGTCCGCCCAGCTGGAGACCGATGGCGCCGACGCCGTCATCGACCGGTTGGCGAAGAAATACCTGGGGGTGGCCACATACCCTTTCCGGACGCCGGATGAACAGCGGGTCACGGTCCGGGTGACACCGAAGACTATGATCTACAGCCCCGGCCGATGACGGGCTGATCATCGGGTAGCTGTTGCAGCATCCGGATCCAGTGACACGGCAAGCTTCTCCGCATACGCCCGGATGGTCGGATGCTCGGCGAACACCGATGCCCGGACATCGCGGTCAAGCTCGGCGCCCAGTTTCGCGGCGACCTCGATCAGATTCAGCGAGTCCAGCCCGATGTCGAAGAGGCTCTGATCCGGATCCACCGCACGCGCGTCGTCAAGCCCGAGCATCGCGGCAACCTCACTTTGGATGAAGTCGACGAGGACCGCTTCTTTCACGTCGCCCTGCGCCGCCTCAACCTGGCGACGCAGCGTCTCTGCTGGCAGCAGTGCGTCGTCATCCGCTGTGCCAGCCGGGCCAGCCGGGCCAGCCGGGCCAGCCGGGCCGACCTGTCGCACCGGCTCGACCCAGAAGCGCCTGCGCTGGAACGGGTAGGTCGGCAGCGGTACCCGCATCCGCCGCCGGCTGGCAGCCGGATCGGCACCGGCGGGCGGATCGGCACCGGCGGGCGGATCGGGATAGAACGCCGACCAGTCAACGGCGACGCCGCTGGTCCACAAGCGCCCAGCGGCTGTCAGCCGTCCCCGGCGGGCAGCATCGGTTTCACCGACACCGGTGGAACCGGCGTCCCACGACTCACGCACCGCTGTCACCTGACGGCCGGAATCAGGAGCGCCGGTTACCACCCTGCCGGTGACAACGCGGTCGTCGTCCCCGAGGGTGAGGGTGAGAGCCGCGTCGTGGATGTCCCGGCACACCAGCGCCCGCCGGTAGGCATGTGCCCGCCGCCCCACCGCGAGGGTGAAGGCCACGTCCGCGAGGGTGAGCGCGTCGCGATGGAGGGCGAGATGGCGCGCCAGGTTGTCCGCAACCTCGTCGAGCGCGGCGGGCGACGCTGCGGAGATCACCAGCAGCTGCCAGTCGTCGGCCGGCACGCCAACCGGCTCGCGTACCGGGGCTTCCTCCAGGATCACGTGGGCGTTCGTGCCGCCGATGCCGAACGAGCTCACACCTGCACGCCGCGGGGCCGGACCCGACTGGGGCCATTGCCGGAACGTCGTGACGACGGAGAAGGGGGCACTGTCGAAGTCGATGTCCGGGTTGGGTGTGTCAAAGTGCAAACTCGGCACGAGGCGCCCATACCGCAACATGAGCGCCGTCTTGATCAGTCCGGCAATCCCCGACGCGGCGTCAAGATGACCGATGTTCGTCTTGACCGAACCGATCGAGCAGGGACCGGCTGCTGCGGGCCGCGGCGTGAACGCCTGGGTGAGAGCCGCGATCTCGATCGGATCCCCCAGCGGCGTGCCGGTGCCGTGCGCCTCGACATACGAGATCGTCTCAGCGCCACAGCCGGCGAGTGCCTGTGCCTCGACGATGACGGCGGCCTGACCACGCACGCTGGGAGCCGTGTAGCCGGCCTTTGCGCCGCCGTCGTTGTTGATCGCCGTTCCCTTGACCACGGCATGGATCCAGTCGCCGTCGGCCAGTGCATCGGCCAACCGCTTCAGGACGACGACACCGACGCCGCTACCGACGATCGTCCCCTGTGCGCTGGCGTCAAAGGCCCGGCAACGGCCGTCCGGTGAGAGAATCATTCCCTCCTGGAAAAGATAACCCTCGACGTGGGGCACCCTGATGTGTACCGCGCCGGCCAACGCCAGGTCACATTCTCCGCCCAGGAGACTCACACAGGCCGTGTGTACGGCCACCAGCGATGTGGAACATGCGGTGTTCACGCTGACAGCCGGCCCGCGCAGGTTCAGCTTGTAGGCCACCCGGGTTGCCAGGAAATCCTTGTCGCTGGCCAGCATCAGCCGATAACGTTCCAGCGTCGACCCCGACCGGAAACGATCCGAAAGGTTGCGCAGGAGGTAGGTGTTCAATCCGACGCCCGAGTGGGTTTCCGGATCATATCCGGAGTCCTCCAGCGCCGCGAGGGCGCATTCAAGGAAATGCCGCTGCTGCGAGTCCAGGAGCTGCGCCTCCTCGCTCGGGATGCCGAAGAAGTCGGCGTCGAACATCTCGATGCCGGAGAGAATCTGACCAGCCTTCACATAGCGTGGGTCCGCCACCAGGTCCGGGCTCACCCCGGCGGCCAGCAGCTCGTCGTCGCCGAAGAAGGTCGTGGTCTCGCGCCCCGCACACAGGTTCCGCCAGAATTCCTCGACCGTGTCGGCACCGGGAAAACGGCAGGCCATCCCGACGATCGCGATGTCTGCTTCCCGGACATCGTCCTGTTGCTCCATCGGATCTCCCTCAGTCGATTCGAATACCCATGGCGGCAGCCACGTTCGGCATATCGAGAAAGCCGTGGGCAACGTACCGCGCGGCATTCTGCGTGGCACCCAACTGCCCGAACAGATCGATGAGCGCTTCTTCCTGCGTGGGCCGGTCGCCAGCGCCTGCGGCGATCTCGAACACGATGGAGCGCAGCCGATCCTCAAGCTCCGCGACGTTTACCGACCGGGGGAATCTTACGCTGTAAGTGGACCGGTCGTAGTCCTTGTTCCGACTGACCGCCCGCACGTAACTCGACGCGTTCAGTTTGTAGAACATGCAGTCCCAGTTCTTGAACGAGTAGTAGTTGGGGAGCGGAAAGAGCGTGCAGTGGGTCTCGAACGGTGAGGACCGATAGAGGTCCTTCTCCTTGAGTTCCGCGACGATCCGGTCGGGGTCGTACTCGTCCCGCATGGCGACGAACGGAAATACGATCTTCGGCAGCTCGCTCTCCTGGGCGAACAACAGCGGATCCAGCTCACCCTGAAAGTATTCAGCTGCCCCGGTCCGACCGAAGGTCTGGTAGGAGGTAAGTATTCGGTGATGCCGTGGGAGGGCATGCCAAGTACCCGGCCGGTGGTGACGGCCGGGTAACGGGATCGGCGCGGGAATCGGGGTTATGACGGTGACGGACCGGGCTGGATGATCACGAGAGGATCATGGCCGTGGTTTCCGGTAGTGTCCCCGGGTCTGCGACCCAGGGTAGGAACCGGTGCAGTGCCTCACTGTCGCCGTGCGTTCGATCCCGACATGGCGGTACAGGACCGCCGCCGAGCGGGTCGGGTCCATCGTGAACCGCCGGTACCGCAGCCGGCGGTGCACGATCCGGGTGATCGTTACCTGCCAGTCGATCTGCTCGCTGTCCTCGGTCCCCAGCGGTACGAACGCCGCCCCGCACCCGGCGCAGGTCCGCTCGGCCGCGGGCACATCGTGGATCTCCTCCCGGGTCTCCAGATGGGAGCGGCACACAGGTACGGCTGAAGATCATGGCCGCAGGCGTCAACGTCATCGACTACAAGATTCGCCGCGGCTGGATGACCCAGATGTTCCCCGTCTCCTTCCCCGTCATCCCGGGCTCGGAAGCGGCCGGCATCGTCGACGAGATCGGCGAAGGTGTCGCCGGCGTCTCGGTGGGGATGAGGTGCTGGGCTCCACTGTCACCGGTGTCACCGGCGCCTACGCCCAGTACGCCCTGGCCACGCACTTCGCACCCAAACCGGCCGGCCTGGACTGGGAGTCGGCCGCCGCGCTACCCGTGGCCGCCGAGACCTCGGACCGCGTGCTGGACACGCTCAAGGTGACAGGCGGAGAGACGCTGCTGGTGCACGAAGCCGCCAGCGTGGTCGGCTCGTCGGCGTCCAGCTCGCCGTGGCCCGCGGCGCCACCGTCATCGGCACCTCCTCCGAGAGCAACCACGACTATCTGCGCTCCCTCGGCGCGGTCCCCGTCACCTACGGCGACGGCCTCGTCGACCGGGTCCGCGCCGCCGAGTTGGGCATTACCTTCTCCGCCGACAGCCGCCAGCCCTGGTCCGAGCTCGCCGATCACGCCCGCCTCGCCGCCGACGGCCGCCTGCGCGTCCGCATCGCCCAGAGCTTCCCGCTCGCCGACGCCGGCAAGGCCCACGAGCTGAGTGAGGCCGGCCACCCGCACGGCAAACTGATCCTGCGCCCGTAGCGCGCCTTCATGGCATCGGCCTCGGGGATGGTGACCTACTTGGGGCCGGGCGGTTCCGGCTCGAAACTGTGCGCCAACAGCCTGAAGCCTCAGGCAGGTCCTGCGGCCAGTGCGGGGTGAGCGGCCCTGATCAGCGTCAGGCCAGACCGGCGCGAGACGAGGAAGGTCACCGGCATGAGCGGCACGAGCCCGATGTCGAAGTAGCTCGGCCGGCCGGCCATGTGGCGCTCAGGCCTCGCGGACCGTCCCGGTCACTCGGCCGAGCAGCGCCCGCAGGTGCGCGCTCTGCTCCGGGCCGAGGTCATCGGTGATCTGCCGCTCGATCCCGGCGATCACCGCGTCGGCGGCGCGCAGCGCCTCACGCCCCGCATCGGTGAGGTGCAGCTCCTGCACGTGCCGGTGGCGCGGATGTTCGCGGCGCTCAAGCTGCCCGCGGCCCGCCAGCCGCGCCACCAGCGACGCCACCGCCTGCGGGGTCACGTTGAGGCGCCGGGCCAGCTCGGCGCCGGTCAGCCCCGGTTCGCTGTGCACCGAGATCAGGAGCGAGTAGTGCGCCTGCGCCATGCCCAGCGAGCGCAGCCGCTGCTCCTTCAGCGCCTGCACCGCCAGCTCCGCGCGGCGCAGCGCCCAGGTCACCCGGTCCAGCGCGTCGATCCCGACAGGCTCCTCGTCGTTCCGCCTAACGCCTGAAGG
>NZ_CAUVXI010000035.1:23233-29121 GCF_963555845.1 Protofrankia sp. Cas8
ATACGACACTTCATTTCTATCAAATATTTGATACTCAACTAGCGTTTGATATTCAACCAGCGTTTGATGCAGGCTGGCTCCATGACTCGCACCATCGCCCTGATCACCGGCGCCTCCTCCGGCATCGGCGCCGCCTATGCCCGTCTCCTGGCAGCGGACCGGGACCTCGTCCTCGTGGCCCGGCGCGCCGACCGGCTCGACGACCTGGCGGAGGAGCTCCGCACACGCGGAGCCGCCGTCGAGGTGCTGCCCGCCGACCTCACCACCCACGACGGCATCGCCACCGTCACCGACCGCCTAGCCGCCGGGGACGTACGCATGCTGATCAGCAACGCTGGCACCGGCGGCTACGCCCCGCTCATCGACGTCGACCTGGCCGACATCGACCGCCTGCTTACCCTCAACGCCGTCGCCCCCATCCAACTGGTCCGCGCCGCGCTTCCCGGCATGCTCGCCGCCGGCGAAGGGAGCATCGTCACCGTCGCCTCGCTCCTCGCCTTCAGCGCGGGCCTCACCGACCCGCGAGCGCCCCGGCGCACCCTGTACGTCGCCGGGAAGGCCGCCACCTTGGCGTTCACTCGCACCCTCGCCGACGAACTCGCCGACACCCCGGTCCGTACGCAGGTGGTGTGCCCTGGCGTTGTGGCGACGGAGTGGAACAGCGGTGCCGGCCGCACCATCCCCTGGGCGATGTCGGCTGAGGACGTGGCCACGGCCAGCCTGGCCGGGCTCCGCCTGGGCGAGACGGTCTGCGCTCCCGGCCTGGAGGAGCAGGCCGACGCCCTCGACGCCTTGCTCGCCGCAGAGACGGCCCTGGCCAGCGGCGGCAACCAGCCCACCCTCGCGACCCGCTACACCGGCCCATGACAGTGGCAGTCGGCGTCCTGACCCACTCGTCACCACCGGCTAGGTCCTCATGACGGCGGGCCTGGCGATCCTCGCCCTCGCGCCCGCCTCGACACCGCTCTGAGCCCCAGTCCGCTGATGATCCTGGTCGCACCGGCCAGTCCACTGGTGATGCCACCGATGACCGCCACCAGGTCGCCGCGGCCGTGGTGCGAGGGACGAACGCCAGACCATCACGGGCGGCGACCGGACGTATACGGCGATCGATCAACGAAGGAGATGACGATGTACAGGCGAACGCTCGGACGTGACCTCGAGGTCGCGGCGATCGGCCTGGGTTGCATGGGCATGAGCCAGAGCTACGGCCCCAACCCGGGCAGCCGGCAGGAGATGATCGCGCTGATGCGGGCAGCGGTGGAGCGCGGCGTCACGTTCTTCGACACCGCCGAGGTCTACGGGCCGTTCCTCAACGAGCGACTGGTCGGCGAAGCGCTCGCCCCCGTCTCGCGCAGATCGAGACCGCCGCCGCCACGATCGACATCCAGGGCGGCCGCTACCCCGAACACCTCGAGCGCATGACCGGCCTGTGACCTGCCGTCACTGCCCCAGCAGCGTCAGGCCAGCCGGACGCAGCAGCGCTTTGATGGCGCGGCGCTCGTCCATGGCCTTGTAGCCCTCGGCGACCTGCTCGAGGGGCAGGGTCAGGTCGAAGACCTTGCCGGGCTCGATCCGGCCGGAAAGGACCCGGTCGATGAGGTCGCGCAGGTAGGCGCGGACCGGGGCCGGTCCGCCGCGCAGACCGACGTGGGAGACGAACAGCTGTTGGGCGTCCAGCTCCACCCCGTGCGGCATGCCGACGAAGCCGACGTTGCCGCCGGGCCGGGTGATCGCCAGCGCCTGCCGCATCGACTCGTCGGTGCCGACGCACTCCAGCACGCTGTCGGCCCCGATCCCGCCGGTCAGGTCCATGACGCGGGCGATGCCGTCCTGGCCGCGCTCCTCGACGATGTCGGTGGCGCCGAACTCCAGCGCCAGCTTCCGGCGGGTCTCGTGCCGGCTCATCGCGATGATCCGGTCGGCGCCCAGCTCGCGGGCCGCGATCACCCCGCACAGGCCGACCGCGCCGTCACCGACGACCACGACGGTTCCTCCGGGAGTGACCTCCGCGGCGCGGGCGGCGTACCAGCCGGTGCCCATCACGTCCGACAGCGTTAGCAGGCTCGGGACCAGGTCCGGGTCGGGCTGGCCGGGGGTGGCGACCAGGGTGCCGTCCGCGTGCGGGACCCGGATCACGTCGGACTGGCAGGTGCCCATGAACTCCCGGTGCACGCAGTTGGACTGGTAGCCGTTGCGGCAGTGGGCGCAGGTGTTGTCGGACGTCGCGAACGAGCCGATCACGAACTGGCCCGGCGTGACCGAGGTGACGTCGGTGCCGACCTCCTCGACGACGCCGACGTATTCGTGGCCCATCTGGTGCGGGTCGCCGACCGGCGCGAGACCGCGGTAGGCCCACAGGTCCGAGCCGCACACGCAGGTCGCGACCGTCCGGATGATCGCGTCGGTCGGCTTGATGATCGTCGGCTCCGGCACGTCCTCGACCCGGATGTCTCCGGGGGCGTAGATCACAGTCGCTCGCATGGTTTCTCCAAAATTCCGGTCTGCCGGACGGCCCGGCGGTCACGGCGGGCGTCAGACGCGGGCTCTGACGCGCGGCCGCTCGTACTCTGTGTCGGTGACGTGTTCGAGCCAGGTGTTCTCCGGGCCGCCGTCCGGGGCGGCGCCGTGCCAGTGCTCCTCACCCCGGTACAGGACGTCGAACCAGACGTCGCCGATGAACCATTCAGCCGGGTCCTTGGCGGTCGGCGGCTGCTTCAGCAGTTCCATTCTCTGGTCCCCCTAGAAGACCGCTGAATTCCGAGAAGAATTCGGTGCAATGGCCGGGGTCGCTGCCACCGGCACACCTCTCACTCTGCCATCGGCCTGTCGGGCCGCGCCACGGAGCCTTCCCTCCCGGGAGAAACCCATCCTGGGGTAAAACTGTCCTACCTTGGCGTCGGCGGCCGGGTGGCACACTGGCAAGATGAGCAGCAGCACCCACCTCATCGAACTGGGGAAGTTCCTCAGGGCCCGCCGGGCCGAGATCAGCCCCCGCACCGTCGGCCTGCCGGCCTCCGGCGAGCGGCGGCGCGTGGCCGGACTGCGCCGGGAAGAGGTGGCGGTGCTGGCCGCGATCAGCACCGACTACTACACACGCCTGGAACAGGGCCGCATCACCCCGTCGACCTCCGTGCTGGCCGCCCTCGTGCGGGTCCTGCGGCTGAACGACGACCAGCGCGACTACCTGTACGAGCTCGCAGGCCGGGACCGGGAACTCCACCGGCCGCGGCCGCAGCCGCAGCCGCAGGTCCAGCCGCACCTGCGGGCGGTGATGGACGAGCTCACCGTGACCCCCGGCATGATCCTGGGCCGCTACCTCGACATCCTGGCGTGGAACCCTATGGCGGCCGCACTGTTCTCCGTCGACTACACCAAGATCCCCGACCGCCGCCGCAACTACATCCGGCAGCTGTTCACCGACCCGACCATGCGGACCTTGTACGCCGACTGGGAGAACTCCGCCCGCGGCGCCGTGGCCGTGCTGCGCCGCCGGGCCGCCGCCCGCCCCGACGACCCGAGCCTGACCGCTCTGGTCGGCGAACTGTCGGTGCAGAACGAGCAGTTCCGGCAATGGTGGGCCGACGGCGAAGTCGCGCCCCTCACCGGCGGCATCAAGGTGTTCAACCACCCGATCGTCGGCGAACTCACCCTCGACTGGGACGCCCTCAGCTGCGGCCCCGACACCGGCCAGCAGCTCATCATCTGGATCGCCGAGTCCGGCTCCCGCACCGAGGAAGGCCTGCGCCTGCTGTCCTCCTGGGCGGCGACCCAGGACCAGCCCGCCTCCGACACCGCTCTCAGCTGAACTCCCGCACCTGACCGCCGTCCCCGAACGGCCGCGTCCGACAACCCGTGCCCCGCACCGCCGCCCCGTCCACGCGACCCGTCCGTAGAGCCCCCTCCGCGCCGGCATAGAGCGTTCCGAAGCGCCCGGGGCCGGGCGCTATTCCCGCCCGATGGAATGTCTTTGGCATAGGCATGCCCGCCGATGCGAATATGCCCGGCCGGGCCGGATCTCTCTGCCTCTCCCAGATCCTGGGACGGTTTCCTCCTACCCTCAACGCCTGGATTCTGTGTCATTCTTCTAGTGCATCGCCTGGCGCTCGCTTCGCTCGGTGAGGGCGTTCTTTCCGCCCGTGCCGTTCTCGCGGTCCGATCCCGGACATGCGTCTGGATCTTATCGATCTTCGGGGAGCATCCCATAGCAAAGATCCTTTTCGTTATCACCGCCGCCACGCACTGGACGCTGGCGGACGGGACCAAACAGCCCGCCGGGTTCTGGGCGGAGGAGGCCCTCGGCCCGTACGCGGTCTTCAAGGATGCCGGCTACGAGATCGCGGCGGCCACTCCGGGCGGCGTCCCGCCTACCGCCGACGCCCTCAGCCTGACCCCGGACTTCAACGACGGCCCCGAGGGTGCGGAGCGGATGAAGACCGCACTGCGCGAGGCGACCGAGCTGGCGCACCCGATGCGCATCGAGGACGCCCGGATCGACGACTACGCGGCTGTCTTCTACCCGGGCGGCTGGGGCCCGATGGAGGATCTGCCCGATGACGCCGCCTCCGGCACGCTGCTGACCGGCTGGCTCGCCTCCGGCAAACCGCTGGCGCTGGTGTGCCACGCCCCGGCTGCCCTGCTGGCCACCCTGGACGCCGACCGGAAGTCCCCGTTCCACGGCTACTGCATGACGGGGCTGTCCAACGCCGAGGAGATCCAGAACGGCCTCGCCGACCGGGCCAAGTGGCTACTGCAGGACCGTCTCGTGGCCGACCTGGACGCCGACTACCGGGAGGCCGAGCCGTTCACCCCGCACGTCGAGGTGGACCGCACCCTGTTCACCGGTCAGAACCCGGTCTCGGCGGTCCCGCTCGCCCAGGAAGTCGTCAAGTCGCTCGGCTGACACCCTCGCCGACCCCGAGTGGGCTCCCTCAACCCCCAAGTCAATACGCCACGTATCGAATCAGCAATATTCCGTGAAATCCGCCCCGCGCACTAAGGAGTGCTTCATGTCCGGTTCCTCGAACATCGCACTGGTCCGCAGGCTGTACGACTCCGGGGCCGACCCGGCCGTCATGAAGGAGATCATGTCGCCCGACCTGGTCTGGGACATCACCCCAGGCTTCCCCCACGGCGGCGTCTACAGCGGGTTCGACAGCATGGTCAACGACTTCTTCGGCCAGCTGGGCTCGAAGGTCGACTCGTGGTCGGCCAACGCCGAGCAGTACTTCGCCGACGACGCCGACCACGTCTTCGTGCTGGGGCACTACCACGTCGAGAAGAGCGACCGGAAGGCCGACGTGCGGTTCATCCACCTGTGGACGATCCGCCACGGCCAGCTCGCCTCGCTGAGGCAGGCCGCCGACAGCCACCTCGCCCAGCAGGTCGTCAACGGCTGACCGGCGCCCTCGTCACCGGCCGGTATCCGGACCCTCGGCCCGCCGGCCGGTACGCACCGTCAGGGCAGCGGGAAAGGGGATCGGGATGCGAGTCGTCGCGATCGAGGAGCACTACGCCACCGCCGGGCTGCTGGAAGCCAACGGCCTGGACCTGTCGTGGCTGCCCGCGGCCGTGCACGACCGGCTGGTGGAGATGGAGGCGGTCGGGGTCGACGTCCAGGACCTACCAGCAGAGACCGCCGTGCCGCTGGCCCGCGACCTCAACACCAGCCTGCACGAGACGGTGATCGCCGCCCGTCCGGACCGGTTCGCCGCATTCGCGACGCTGCCGATGAACGGCGTCACCGCGCGCATGGCACTGGACCTGCTCGACCTCCCCGCGGGCGGCACCGTCGCCATCACCGGAGCCGACGAGGCGGTCGGCGGCCGCCCGGTCCTGATCGATCTGTCGGTGCGCCGCTTGTACTGCGAGAACCCCGCCTGTCCGAA
>NZ_CAUVXI010000035.1:29331-33019 GCF_963555845.1 Protofrankia sp. Cas8
CGACCTGTTCCGCGACCACCTGCGCGAGCGCCGGGCCGCAGGGCCGGTGGCCACTACCACGCTGCTCGCGGAGATCCGCGCGATGGGCTACACCGGCAGCGCGAACCTGCTGGACCGTTACCTCAAGCAGGGCCGGGCCGAGTACCCGCTGGCGGATCCCTCGATTCGCCGCCTCTCCGCTTGGATCATGACCGCTCCCGGTCACCTGCGCGACGAACAGCGTGCCCACCGCGACAAACTCACCGCCGCCTGCCCCCAGATGACGGCCGTGGCAGGCCACGTCGCCGCCTTCGCCGAACTACTGACCCACCATGAGCACCCCGGCCAGGAGCCCGCCAACCTCCAGGCGTGGATCGAGGCCGTGACCGCCGACGACCTGCCTGCGCTCCACAGTTTCCTTCAGGGCCTGGACAAGGACCGAGCTGCCGTCCAGGCCGGCCTCGACCTGCCCCACAGCAACGGAGCAACCGAGGGCGTCAACAACAAAACCAAACTGATCAAACGTCAAATGTTCGGCCGGGCCGGGTTCACCCTGCTCCGCCAGCGCATCCTGCTCAACTGACACCATGCGGCCCACTACTGCCTCATCCGATCTTCAGCTACGAAAATCTTGTCTGAGCCGCATATGCGACAGTCCCTCCTCCGGTGAGCATGCCGCTCACCAGCATCCGCCTTGACATCGAGGCTGGTACTCACAGTTCCAGGGACGCATCGCGGGCATCCTGGCTGCTGGACCTCTGTGTGTTGCCATTTAGAGTTGCCCATAATTGCTGTCTTTCCATTCATGCCGCGGTGCGCGATATTTCCGGTGTCGGGAAGATTTGCCAGATTGCCGGGTGTTCCACCCGGCGGCGGACGGCGTCCCGGTGCCGCACAAGGTGTGCAGCCAACGAGAGGGTGGTTGGGTGGAAACTGCACGAACCGCGGCGGAGCCGTAGCCGCTGACCGGCGAGGAACTCGGGGCTTGCGTCGGCGCCGCGAATCCGGCCCGCCCGCTCATTGACTTCGGTGGCCGCGGCGGAAAACTGATCGCCGTCGCGCGGACCGTGGACGTTGCGCCGCCAGTTCCCTTCGACGCTCGGCCTGTTGTGGCAGGACCGCCTGCTCCATCCAGGTGCGGTGGGTAGCTTTCCGGCCGGCGGGTCGTTTCCGATGGCACACGCTGTTCGGCTCTTGAACACCCGCTGGACTCCTGGTCCACGGGCGGATTTCGCCACTTTTTCCGGCGGGAAGAAAGTGGAGTTCCAAAAGCGTCTGGCGGTGTGATCCCCACCGCCATTATTTGCCCTCGATATTATCGGGAAGAGGAAGAACATGGAGAACGTCATCGTCGGTGGGCCCATCGTGGCTCCGAGTCGCCGACTCAAGAATCCGTTGATCGTGGCTTTTCTCGGTGCCACACTTGTCGCGGGTGGCGTAGGTGTCTCCGCCGCCGTGACCGGGTCGCATCCTTCCGGCGTGCCGACGGTTCATCAGTTGGGCCACCCCAACCCCAAGGGCAATAACCCCGGCTCGGGTCCCGCGAAGTGCACGTATATCCCCGGCTACTACCCCGGCGGTCACTGCCCAATAAATTAGCCTCCTGGTGGCCCGGCGGGTCTGCCGTCGGGCATCTGTTCGGCATCCAGTCGACCACCCGACCGGTTGGTTTATTGGTTGGTGACCGTATTCCCGTGCGCCGCACGGGTGGCGCACGGGTGGCGCACGGGAATACAACGGTCTTCCTCGTCGGGCCGAGCTGCTCATGGGTGTCCGTACCAGCTCGGTCTGGCGTGGCCGCTTCTCCGAGGAAAAAATGAACCAGCCGGTCGACCCGTGGCATGCGGCAATCCACCCGCATCACCTGGTGGTACCGCGGCGGGATGAACGCCGCGGCCGGCACCGGCCGGCACGCCATCGTCATCGGCGCCGGGCACAGACCGGCCGGCACCGGCGGTGGTCCCGATCCCGCCTTGCGTCGGTGGCGGTGCTGGCCATTCTTGCGCTGACGCTGCCGGCGATGTGGGCAACCGGTGCGGCGCCTAGCTCACTGCGTGCGCTGCTCCACGGTTCGCTGCCGAGCTGGGGTACGGCGGACAATGCCCGCGACGACCTGCCCGCGGGGCAGGAACTGGACCTGACTGTCAATCTCGCCCTACGGGATCCAGCCGACGCCGAGTCCTTCGCGGTGGCGGTGTCGGACCCGGCGAACGCCCGCTACGGACGTTTCCTCACCCCGGCCCGGTTCAAAACGGCCTACGCCGCAACGGACACGACGGTGAAGACGGTGCAATCCTGGTTGACCATCAACGGCTTCCAGATCGTCTCCGTGTCGCCCACGAACCGGTCTATCCGGGTGCACGGGACCGCCGCCACCGTCAAGGCGGCCTTCCACACCACCCTGAAACTGCAGGTGTACAAGGGAAAGGTGACGCAGGCACCGTCTACGGTGCTCAGCGTCCCCGCCTCGCTGACGGGCGTCATCCTGTCGATCGGCGGACTGACACTGACCAACGCGGACCACACCACCGCGCCACCGGAGCCGGCCTACGTCCGACCCCCGATCTGCTCCCGATACTTCGGCGAGAAACACCCCGCTGACAGCCCGGTGACCGCTGGATTGCCGGCGGCCTATGGCACCCACCCGCCGATGGCCGTCTGCGGCTACACCGCCCAGCAGGTCCGCAGCCTGTACGGAATCGACAAACTGACCTCATCCGGGGTGGACGGCCGGGGCCGCACCGTCGCCATCGTCGGCGCTTACGCCTCCCCGTCAATCCTCGCCGACGTCAACACCTGGGCCGCCCGGCAACACGAACCACTCCTGCGCCCAGGCCAGTTCCACCAATACCTTCCGCCCGCCTTCGGCTACGGCTACCACGACCCGGTTACCGGCGACCTGTGCTCGGAACAGACCTGGTATGGCGAACAGACCCTCGACGTCGAAGCCGTACACGGCATCGCTCCCGGCGCCGACATCAGCTACGTGGCCGCGGCCAGCTGCCAGAGCACCGACCTGATCGATGCCGTGCAGCGGGTCGTCGACGGCCGCCTGGCCGACGTCGTCAGCGCCTCCATCAGCTTCCTTTCGGACGACGAACCCCCCGGCGACATCGCCGCCGCCCACGCAACCTTCGTACAAGCCGCCGCCGAAGGCATCGGCCTGTACTTCTCCGCCGGCGACGACGGCGACAACCTGGTCCACACCAAGGTACGACAGGTGGAATACCCGGCATCCGATCCGCTGGTCACCGCGGTCGGCGGAACAACAGCTGGAATTTCCGAGACCGGATCGCGGCTGTTCGAGCTCGGATGGGAAACCGCCGCGGCCACCTGGACCAACGGCGCATGGACTCCGGCCGCACCCGGCACGTTCCAGGACGGCGGGGGCGGCGGCGTCAGCACCCTGTTCGCCCAGCCGCCCTACCAGACCGGCATCGTGCCGCCCGCCGTGGCCACCTACCTCGGCGGCCGACCCGGCCGCGCGATACCCGACGTCGCCATGCTCGCCGACCCCACCACCGGCTACCTGGTCGGCCAAACCGAACAGTTCTCCAACGGCACCGTGCGATACGTCGAATACCGGCTCGGCGGCACCAGCCTGGCCACCCCGCTGTTCGCCGGCATCGTCACGCTGGCCGACCAGCTGGCCGGCCGCCCCCTCGGATTCACCAACTACACGCTGTACCGGATGGCCAACACGCCCGCC
>NZ_CAUVXI010000035.1:33544-34653 GCF_963555845.1 Protofrankia sp. Cas8
ACACCGACCCCGCCAGCACCAACCACACCACCGCCGCCGTCGACCTCGACTACACCAACGGGCAAGACCCCACCCACGGATACTTGATCACCCTTCGAACCTTTAACCAACCTCAGACGATCAACCCACGACCCGGCTACGACGACGTCACAGGCCTCGGCACGCCAAACGGCTTCGCCTTCGTGACCGGCCTCGCCCACGGCGCCGGCCTGCACCCGACGTTCAGCTGATCAACGGCGGAAGCCGCAACCTCAACCACACGGGGCCTGCAGGAATAACGGCGTAACCCTCCGAGAGGGAAGACATGCCATGAGTGACACGATGGTAGAGGTTCCGCCAACCCACGAGGCCCCCGCGCTGGATCGACCCGGGGACGCCCCGCCGTTCCCCGCCCGTCACGGCCACGCCATGTCCCGCGACACCGTCATCGCACTCTGGCTCGGCCACGAATCAACCGAGACCACCCAGATCTACCTCCACTCCGACCTCACCATCAAAGAACGCGCCCTCGCCCGCACCACCCCACCCGACAGCGCCCCCCGGCCGCTACAAAGCACCCGACACACTCATCGCCTTCCTCGACGACCTCTGACCACCCCAGAGTTATGCCACGTCCCCAGCCACTCGACCAGCCCGGCGGACCCGGCGACACCGCCGGACTCGGCGGGTCCGTACCCATCCGGGTTCCGCATGTCGAGCCTCTCATGGCGCCCATCGGTATTCACCGAAAACCGTTTTCGTCGGGTATTGTTTGCCTTCGCCACGAAGGTCGTCAACACTCATCAGCCGGCGCTATCGATCCATTCAAAGCAGCGATGGAGCGGCGCCGGACCCGCGCTCCATCAGCCGCCATTCCGATGGTATTTGTGAATGATTTGTCACCCGTTCACCCCCTGGACGGTCCATGCTGCTGAAATTCTGGAATGCTTTTCGTGCCACCGGCGGCCGCACAGTAGGCCATCGCGGCCGGAGGTGGCGCGATCGTGTTCTTCGTGCCACCGGCGGCCGCACAGTAGGCAAAGGCCAAGAAGGAGGAGCGCATGTCGCAGTCCGAAATCCTGGCAGGACCCGCCGCGATTCTCGAGGAGGTCGCCGGGGTCGACCCGGCC
>NZ_CAUVXI010000036.1:0-4785 GCF_963555845.1 Protofrankia sp. Cas8
GAACGGTCCGGAGTCCGCCGTCCGGAGCCTCGCGGGAGCGGTCGACGCTCAACCCGACGGAGGGCTCGGATCGGCTTTGTTGCATTACGCGAAGGCAGGACATGGCAAGCTCTGTCGGACCGATGATCAGATCGTCAGGGTGAGCTCGGCGACGGCAGCCGGCAGCCGCAGGTGCGGGTCGGTGTCGACCCTGAGTTTGTAGTGGCCGCGGCGGATGTTCTCCCGCGAACGCATGCCCGGAACTGACCGGCTGGGCGGAGCGGAAGCGTTTCAGCCCGCGCATCGGCCGCAACCGGGCTTTCAGCTGGCTGTGATCGGACTCGATCCGGTTGTTCGCCCGCCGGGTATCAAGGTGATGGGCAGTGGGCAGCAGCGGGATTCAGCCGCGGGCGGTGTACCCGGGGCGCAGGTGGTCGATCAGCACGTCGGCCAGCGACACGGCCCAGCCGGTGTCGGTGCGGGTGTAGACCGGCGCGGGTCGGATCGCGCGGCGACCCGGGCGAGCAGGGCGACGATGTCCGGAGCCGGTGGCGGTGTCGTGCCGTCGAGGGGGAGGACACCGACGACGCCGCCGTCGTGACCGTGGGCGCGGGCGTAGCCGCGGTTCGCCGGCCAACCGACCACCTCCCAGGCGGCCACCGAGAGCCCGCGGGTGGCCAGGCCCGCCGCGACCGCCGCGAGATCCACCACCTGACCGTCACCTATCACATCCATGAGGTCACTGTATGTGCTGGCCGGGGTGAGTGCCACGCGACACAGCCACCCCGGAGGGGCCGACTACTGCCGGGCGCAACCACTGGTGCACCCACGGACACGCCGCGGACAATAGGGGGCATGGACACGCCCGGACCGCACCGCTTCGAGTACACCGCGGACCTCCACCGGCTCCGTCTCCTGCTTGCCGCGCTTGCCGACCAGACCAGTCAGATCCTCACCGAGGCGACCGTCGCGGTGACCGCACGGGCCGCCACCGCCGGCGTGCACTCCGCCACCGTCGGGCTGCGCGCCGCCTGCCAGACATTGGACGACGACCTGGTCGTCCTGCTGGCCCGCCAAAGCCCGGTCGCCGGCGACCTGCATCTGGTCATGGCCAGCCTGCGGATCACCATGGCGGTACAGCGGATGGGAGAACTCGCCGACCACATTGCCGCCATCGCCGATCTCCGCGCCCCCACCGTGACGGTCCCCGCCGGCCTGCGACCCACCCTCACCGGCCTCGGCCGGCTGTGCGCCGACCAGGCCCACCGCCTCGCCGACGCGCTGCGCGCCGACGACCCGGTCGCCGCCGCCGGATGCGTCGTCGCCGGCGACGACCCCATCGACCGCATCCACCGCCAGCTGATGACCACCGTCACCGACCCCGACTGGCCCCACGGCGTCCAACGGGCCGTGGACCTCACCCTGCTGTCGCGTTACTACGAGCGCTACGCCGACCAGGCCGCCACCGCCGCCCGCCGCCTCACCCGTCTGCACCGGCTCCCGCCCCTGCCCGATGGCCTCTTGCTGTCCCCCCAGATGGGAATCCACCCCCGGTAGGCTCCACGGCGATTGGCGCGCCAGCGCCACGCGCAGCCGTCGCGCGGCGCGGCACGTGCCGCTCCTTGCGCCAGAAGGTCACCACCCGGCCATCGATGACCAGCGGCTGATCGATGTCCGGGAGAAGGCGCACGGCCGGAAAATCGATGCTCGCGAACCACCGTGCTACGGCGACCTCTTTGGTCACGTCCGGCAGGTAGTCGACCGTTCGCGCGATCCGGGCGACCACCGGTGGCGAGTCGAGACAGATGATTGCGTTTTCGCCGAGCCGCATCGGCCGGGCATCCGCAGCATCAAGACCGACCACGGCACAGGCGTGACCGAGGGTTCGTAGCGCGTCGGCCCAGCCGAACCGGTCGCCGTCAGCGGCCGTCCGGCCGGATCCGTCGGCGGCGACCACGATCTCAGGTTAGCTGCTGGGCAATGGCGAGGCGCCGAATGATCGTGTGGACGGGCTCGTGGCGTTACGTGCTGTGATTGTCCGGCCCGTCGCGCCGATAGCCGGTGCCCTCAGGCCTGTCGGGGAAGCGATCGGAGCCACCGCAAGGGCGGAGTATCCTGCCCGGCATCACGCAATGCCACAGATTGCTCGCGTTACCGGGTGTCCGGGCGAATCGATGTGCGGGGGTACAGTGCCGAACGAGCCTGGTGTAGATCTTGCCGTGGTGATCAGAACGGTGCGTGCGCAGTTCACGCAGGCGTTGGCCGATGGTGCCGCGGGTGAGATCGACTTCGCGGTCGGTGAGATCAGTCTTGAGTTTCAGGTGGCGGTGACGACTTCTGGTGAGGTCACGACCGGTGCGAAGTTCTGGGTGCTGTCCGCGGATGCCGCGGCCAAACGTGACGTCGGTTCGGTACACCGGCTGGCGGTCACGTTGACCCCAGGGCGGCGGATGCCGGACGGCACGGTGGTGTCGTTGCACGTGGCGGACGCCGTGGCCAAGCGGCCGGCCTAACGCCACGTCTGAGCTGATCGGGGGCATCTGGTGGGGCTTGATGCGGCACGGATCGTCGAGGTGTACGCGGCCGGGAAGGTCGGCTCCGGGTATGCGGTGACGGACAGGCTGGTGCTGACCGCTGAACATGTCGTGGCGGCCGGCGCAGGTTCCTGCGAGGTCCGCCCGCTCGGGTCGGCGCAGTGGTTGAGCGCGGCGGTCGTCTGGTCGGATGAGTCGTGCGATGGTGCGCTACTGAAGGTCGCCGGCCGGCCGTGGGCGGCGGTGACGAGCGGCGTCGGATGGGGTCGCCTCGATGAGCGGCGCGTCGACGCCGAACCCGTGAGCGCGGTGACGGTCGGGTTTCCCTGGGCGAAGGCCCGTCCCGACGGGGTCCGCGGCAGCGAGTCAGCACTTGGCTCTGTGACGTGGGAGTTCAAAAGCGGCCGGCTGGATTTCTCGGTGCAGTCCCCGTCGCCACGGCTGCGCCAACCGTCACCGAACGGCGAGCCGATGTCCGCGTGGGCGGGGATGTCCGGCGGGCCGGTGTTCGCCGGCGGTCTGCTGGTCGGAGTGGTCACCGACGACGCTGTCCGCTTCAACGGCCGGCTGATCGTCAGCCCGGTCGCCGGGCTGCTGGCGGCCGGGCTGGGCACGCGGCTGGGGGAACTGACGGGCGGGCAGCCGCCCCCGCTGGAGGACCTGGCCGGGCCGGTGCGCATCGCGGCCGGTGCCGGCCGGGTCGTCGAGTTGACCGTGCCGTACGAGCCGCTGCCGGACTGGTCGGCGCCGGACGCCACACCGGCCCGACTGCTGCGGCCGGAACACGGGGTAGTGCCGTTTGCCGGCCGGGACGACATGGTCGACGAGCTGGTCGACTGGTGTGTCACCCCGGGCGCCGGGATCCCGGCGCGCCGGGACCGTTTCCGCCTCACGGTCGTCACGGGTGGGGGTGGGACGGGGAAGACCCGGCTGGCCGCCGAGGTGTGCGCCCGGCTCACCGGCACAGGCCTGGACTGGGACGCCGGGTTCGTCCGGGAGACCGCCGGCGCCGCCGGGTCGGCGGTGGACCGTGCGACGCTGCTGGTCGTCGATGACGCCGACCTCGCCGGACCGTTGCTCCCCGACCTCATCGATGCGCTCACCCGGTCGCGGGTGCGGGTCCGGCTGCTGCTGCTGGCCCGTCACCTCGACCGGGACGCCGGCTGGTGGAACACACTCGACCGGGACACCAAGGGTGCCGCCGGCGGGCTGCTGGACGGGGTTGTCGCGCTGTCCGACCGGCCGCTTGACGCGCAGGCCCGCGACCAGCACGCCGCCGCGGCCGCCGCCGCGTTCGCCCCCTTTGGCCCGGACACCGCGCCTGCCGCGGTGCCCCGGCTGTCAGCCGAGGCGTTCGACAATGCGCTCCTGGTCCACATGACGATGTTGCTGGCGACCGTGGACCGCGACCCACTGCCCGACACCACCACCGGGGACGTCCGCGGCAAGATCCTGCATGGTGTGTTGAATCTGGAACGCGCCCGCTGGTCGAAAGGCCTGCATCACCGCGAGCTCGGCTCGTTCGCGGTGGAGGCCGACGACAGTCCCGCCGACGCGGCGGCCGTGCACGCGGTTGTCATGACTACGCTCACCGCCCCGGTATCCCAGCCGGACACGGTCACCGTGCTGGGCGCGGTAGCCGGGTTGGATGGCGAGACAGCCCGCACCCTCACAGCGATCTACCGGTGGCTGCGGTCGGTGTACCCCGCGCCGGGCGGCGGTGTCGGACCGCTGCGCCCGGACCTGCTGGCCGAACAGCTCCTCACCGAGACCGCCGGGCTCGCCGACCTCGCCACCGCGGCCGTCTCGATCCTGCTCGCTACCCGTACCGACGGAGCCGGCCGGCTGACCGACCAGGCCCACCGATCCCTCGCCGGCCTGCTCGACGAGCTCACCCGCGCCGCCGGCCGCCCGCCGGTACGTACGGCGACCGAAGGACTCCTCGACGCCACCCTGCCCGACCTGGTCACCACTACCGTCGCCCACCGCAACGACGACCCGGTCTCTGCGCTACCGTCCGCTCTCGCCGGTACGCTCACCGCCGCGCCCCGACCCGCCAGCGCCCCCGCCGCGTTGGCCGGTCTGCCCCACCCGAGCCGGGCACTAGCCGAGCTCGCGGTCGTCCTTGCCGGGCAGACTGTCACCCACCACCGCCAGACCGCCGATACCAGGACCCCCGCGACCGATGCTCTCGCGGGGTCGCTGAACAACCTGGCGATCCGACTGTCGGCGGTGGGCCGGCGCGCCGAGGCGCTCGCCCCCGCCACCGAAG
>NZ_CAUVXI010000036.1:5213-21237 GCF_963555845.1 Protofrankia sp. Cas8
GCTCGCGGCGTCGCTGAACAACCTGGCGCTCTTCCTGTCGGAGGTGGGCCGGCGCGCCGAAGCGCTCGCCCCCGCCACCGAAGCGGCCGACCTCTACCGGCGGTTGGCCGAGGCCGCCCCCGACGCCTACCTCCCCAACCTCGCCCTGTCGCTGACCAACCAGGCGAAGTCGCTGTCGGAGGTGGGCCGGCGCGCCGAGGCCCTCGCGCCCGCCACCGAGGCGGTCGACCTCTACCGGCGGTTGGCCGAGGTGGCCCCCGACGCCTACCTCCCCGACCTCGCCGGGTCGCTGAACAACCAGGCGGCCTTCCTGTCGGGGGTGGGCCGGCGCGCCGAGGCGCTCGCGCCCGCCACCGAAGCGGTCGACATCCGTCGGCGGTTGGCCGAGGTGGCCCCCGACGCCTACCTCCCCGACCTCGCGGGGTCGCTGAACAATCTGGCGGTCCGGCTGTCGGCGGTGGGCCGGCGGGCCGAGGCGCTCGCCCCCGCCACCGAAGCGGTCGACCTGTACCGGCGGTTGGCCGAGGCCGCCCCCGACGCCTACCTCCCCGACCTCGCGGGGTCGCTGAACAATCTGGCGGTCCGGCTGTCGGAGGTGGGCCGGCGGGCCGAGGCGCTCGCGCCCGCCACCGAGGCGGTCGACATCCGTCGGCGGCTCGCCGAGGCCGCCCCCGACGCCTACCTCCCCGACCTCGCGGGGTCGCTGAACGACCTGGCGCTCTTCCTGTCGGAGGTGGGCCGGCGCGCCGAGGCGCTGACCACCGCCACCGAAGCGGTCGACCTCTACCGGCGGTTGGCCGAGGCCGCCCCCGACGCCTACCTCCCCAACCTCGCCCTGTCGCTGGGCAACCAGGCGAAGTCGCTGTCGGAGGTGGGCCGGCGCGCCGAGGCGCTCGC
The DNA here is from genome assembly GCF_963555845.1 of Protofrankia sp. Cas8. Lineage (NCBI taxonomy): Bacteria > Bacillati > Actinomycetota > Actinomycetes > Frankiales > Frankiaceae > Protofrankia > Protofrankia sp. Cas8. The sequence continues at coordinate 6,111 of NZ_CAUVXI010000036.1, forward strand.
GCCCGCCACCGAGGCGGTCGGCCTCTACCGGCGGTTGGCCGAGGTGGCCCCCGACGCCTACCTCCCCGACCTCGCCGGGTCGCTGAACAACCAGGCGGCCTTCCTGTCGGGGGTGGGCCGGCGCGTCGAGGCGCTCGCGCCCGCCACCGAGGCGGTCGACCTCTACCGGCGGTTGGCCGAGGCCGCCCCCGACGCCTACCTGCCCAACCTCGCGATGTCGCTGAACAATCTGGCGAACGTCCTGTCGGAGGTGGGCCGGCGCGCCGAGGCCCTCGCCCCCGCCACCGAAGCCGTTGACCTCTACCGGCGGTTGGCCGAGGTGGCCCCCGACGCCTACCTCCCCGACCTCGCGATGTCGCTGAACACTCTGGCGAACCGACTGTCGGAGGTGGGCCGGCGCGCCGAGGCCCTCGCCCCCGCCACCGAAGCGGTCACCATCCGTCGGCGGCTGGCCGAGGCCGCCCCCGACGCCTACCTGCCCGACCTCGCGATGTCGCTGAACAATCTGGCGATCCGACTGTCGGAGGTGGGCCGGCGCGCCGAGGCGCTCGCCCCCGCCACCGAAGCGGTCACCATCCGTCGGCGGCTGGCCGAGGCCGCCCCCGACGCCTACCTCCCCGACCTCGCCCTGTCGCTGAACAATTTGGCGATCCGGCTGTCGGAGGTGGGCCGGCGCGCCGAGGCGCTCGCCCCCGCCACCGAAGCCGTGCAGATTTTCACCCAGCTTGCCGAGGAGTTTCCAGACCGGTTCAGTTCGTCTCGCGATACGGCGGCAGAAACCTTACGACGCCTGAGCTCACCCGAGGTGGACGACGAATAGTGCGAGGTGTCGACCTGCTACGTGTCTTTGGCATCCAGGTCACGGAGTCACCGTACCGGCCACCCGGCCCAGTTCTCGGCGCTCACGCCAGAAGAGAAACAGAAACACCGCACCAGCGAAGAACACCAGGCCGAGGACCGAGAGGTACATCGGATAGTAGTGCCGCCAGTCGAAAATAGACCTTTCAGCATCCACCTCCCGATATGAACCACCGAAGAATCCCAGAATGATCCCGATCGGGACGGCAACGACGGACAGAAAGCCGACCGCGACGCCGTACCGGAGCCGTCGAAGATCCTGCTTTCGGGCATCGATCGAATCCTGTGACGCCTGTTCGGCACCCAGGACCGACGCCAGCCGGGCCAGCATCGCCGACACCGTCGACACATTGTCGGTAAGCCCCGCGTACTCGATGAGCTGACGATGGAAGTTCTCCACCCGTAGCGCGGGAATCAGAATACCGATCTCGCACGCCGTCTCCACCCCGAAGGTCAGCTGCAATTCCTGTTCGGCCATCGTCTCATTGATCCTGACGAGTTCCGCGCGGCGCTCCGCCGTACTCAGCGCGGTACGGTCACGGGAAAGGTCACGGATGCGTAACAGCGCGTCGTAGGCGGCTAGCCGAATCTGGCGGATCTTACCGGTCGCGGCGACGATCTGTACCGCGGACAGGAGGGCACAGTTCTCGATGTAGTCCTGCTGGGCGGACAACACCGAGACGTAGGCGCCCACGGCCGCGCCGCTGGAGGGTCGCCGGTTGAGTTCAGCGGGAAACTGGATGGACGAATACACGGGGTTCCAGTCGAGGTCCGCCCGGTAGACGATCCGTTGGACCGTATCCTCGGGCAGCGTCGCGGACGTGAACACCATCTGGTGCCGCTGCGGGCCCAGCGCTGTCACGCCGACGCTCGCCACGACCTGGACGTCAGCCCCGTCGAGGGTCTCGGCCACATAGCGTTCCAGCGGCGAGGATTCAACCATGACATGATCGTAATAGCAGTCTTCGAGAAACGGGATGAGCACCTTCGGCGCACATTCAACATCCACGGAAAATACGGCGACGACCGGCCCCGCCTGGACGTCAAATAACCACAGTCGCGCTTTGCACACGGTAGCCGTCGTGGATTCCCCCCGACGGAACTTCAGAGAATCCGCGTCGATGTCTCGACAGGCCAGGACGCGCGGAAGCTGCTGGACCGCGGCAATGTAGAAGGGTTCCAGCCGCCCGAGCCGAAGAAACTCCGACGGCGGCCGGCCTTCCGCCCGTAAAAGGTCGACGGTCTCAGCGGTCGTCGCGATGACGGTGGAGATCCTGTGCACCGACCGTTCCACCGTGGGATCGAACGGCGGCACCGGCAGGGTCAACGCGCTCTCCACGTGGTCGCACGCGCACCAGGCTCATTGATGGAATCGATCCGACAACGGATTTCCTCATCAAGGCTCGCGCTCGTCCCATACTGCTGGAGCAGCCACGTGACCATCCCCAGCTCTCGCAGCGCGATGAACGTCCCGACAGTGCATGTCGCCGTGAATGACGCCGGTGCCCAGCTCGGATGTCAGGTCGGGAACGCGTGATTCCAGCGACGCCAGCAGCGCCGCGAGGGGGTCGACCAGGTCCTGTTCGATACCGTCCCGGCGCGCGCTGTCCAAGCGGGCGCGGATGAGCGCGAAGGGTTCCCACGCCTCGACAAGATCCCTCTCCGGGATGGCGAGATCGTGAGTGCCACCCGGAGCACGAGGCCGCGGTCCCGGTACGCGTAGAGCGCGTTCTCCCCGAACCGGAGGAGCTCCAGATCCGGTGGAGCCTCGACACCGAGCCGGGCGAGCACGTCGAACGCCGCCATGCGGGCGTCGGACTCCTTCCAGGCCACGGCGTCCTACCGGGCGAGACGGGAGTAGCGCGAGGGACGGTAGGGAGGGAGCGCGAAAACCGCGCCCGGCCGGTCCCGCTCCCTGGAACGCGGACAAGCGGCCGGGCGCACCAACGCGATCAGACTCACGGTCCCGTTCAGGGTCGAGGCTCTCCGTCACCACCACCCAAGGCCCGCAAGCCGTCACAAGCATGCTGGACGGGACAATCCGGGCGCGGGCAGAGCGCCACCTCGTCCGTGCCTCGGTCCGGGTCGGGCGGTGGAACCCCGGTCTCCCGAGGAGCGGCGGAACCCGCAAAACCGGGGTCGGTGACCCCACCCGGATCCGCTGACGCACATCAGCGAGCAACATCAACAGATGAAGACAAGTATCGAAACCGTGGGGTAAACGTGGGGTTCGGTGCCTCGGACGCCCGGATGCGCGACAAGAAGTGCCTGTGCTGCAAGCATTTTGGGTGGACCTAACGTGTCATTGGAAGAACCGCATAATCTTGGTGGAGGGCCCTGAGATCGCCGTTCGTCCGGTCGGGACACGGCTGCAGAGCAGGGACGACATCCCATGAGTGCGCAGGCGGACGGGTTTGGTCGTCCTCGAACAGGTGTTCCGAAATTGGGGTAGATTGCCTGGTCATGGTCCGGACGATGGTTCGTCGGATCGCCCGCACCGTCCCAGCACCCCGCTGAAGCCCCGCCAGCTACCCTAAGGGCCCACGGAGAGTGGTCAGTCGCGGTCTGTGTCTTCGGAACGGACGAGCAGATTCTGGTAGGTGCGGCGGTAGCGGACGTGTTTGCTCTTGAGGCTGTTGCCGACGATGTCGACCGAGCCTTCGTCTCGCATGATTTTCAGCCATCGTCGGATGGTCTGGTCGCTGAGACCGGTCCGTGTAACGAGTTCGGAGCGTGAGAGAGTCTCGTTGCCGAGGGCGACGAGCAGCTCCGGTCGGCGGTCGGCCCGAGAAGACTGGTCTTTCGCTGACGTTGTTCGCCAGGACAGTTGGTACCTGGCCCAACGGCGGGTTCCGGTCTGGGTGACGAGTTCGCGAGCGACCAGGTCCCGAAGCTCGCTGGTGGCGATACGGGAGTCGACTCCCGTCGCGTTGCGGTAGGCGCGGTTATCGAGGATTCCTTCCTGGCGCAGGAGCGCGAGGGCGACGCATTGGCTGTCGGTCAGGCCGTTCTCACCCAACCCGCTGATCCAGGCAACGGTCTCCTCGCTCAGCAAGGTGTGGTTGGGGAAAACGACGACGAACGACGAGATCTTGTCGTTGAAGTCCGGTGGGCTCATTCCTGCGGCGAGCAGCGAGTCGAGCATGGCGCGGATGCCCGACCCGCGGTTTTCGCAGACGGAGCGGGTCTCGCCGGGCAGCGGAACGTCTTCGAGGATCTTGATGAGGGTGGCGTTGCGGGCCGAGGAGACGCCTTCTTCGCCGAGGCTGTCGACCGTGACAGGACCGAACAGGCCGCCTGGATTGCGGATCACCAGGCGGTCGGGGTACATCTCGACCTGGATTTGGGCGCCTCGAGCGCCCCCGGACAGGTCCCGATGGACCAAGGCGTTGACGACGGCTTCACGCAGAGCGGTCTCGGGGTACTCCCAGACATCCTGCCGGCCCGCACCCCTGACGACAGCCCGACGAGACATGTTCCGGCGGACGGCCGCCAGCGTGTCGCGGATCATGACCGGGACCGGGCCTTCCAACGTCACGTTGTCCAGGAACCTCTCGGTGGACCGGCCGCCGGTCTCGGTCGGGTAGTGAACGAAGGTGACCATCAGCTGCGGGAAGTGCTCCTGTGGATACCTACCGAGTGCGAGCAAGCCTCCCAGCGATACCTCGTCCCCGCCGTCGCGCCGGGTCACGAGCACCTTGGCGCGACGCAGCACTGCCAAGCGGTCCAAGTCCTTGAAGGCGTAGGGCCTGCTGGTCCTCAGCCGGGCGACCAATGCATCGACAGTGGTCGCATCCAGTTGATCGAGACCAACGCCGGGGACCGCCTGCTCGTCCTCACGGGGCTGACCACGTGACGAGAGCATCATCTGTACCTCGTAGGCCGACAGCCGACGATCACCGTCGCCCACCCTGACGTAGCTGCCCTTGGTGATGCCGGCCCCACGTGAGTAGCAGGGTTTCCGCGCGGGATCGAGCTCAGGGACCTCGGCGACCAGGATCTGGGCGCCCTCGAAGTCGTGGACCTTGATCAGTAGCCGCAACGGCGGTTCCATGTCCTCGGAGCACATGGAACCGAGATCAGCTGCGAGCCTCGCCGGATCGGGAAGTCCCGTCGCCACGAAGCCCTGAGCCTCGTCCAGACCAAGGACGACCACACCGCCTCGCGTGTTCGCGAACCCCGAGAGAGTCTCGCGCAGCGACTTCGGCAACCCGCCGTGGGCCTTCTTCACCTCCACGTCGGTGATGTCCGCACCGATGGTGCGAAGGTTGTCGACGATCTCCGCGAGTTCGATGTCGAGCATCCAGCCTCCTCACCAGCGACCATGCTAGCTAGCATGATAGTTGGCATGAACAGTGGCCGGGTGCCGGTCGTCGACGGGTGTTGAACGAGTCGGACAGATTTGCGGCGGGCTCCTGCGCGAAGTGGACTGCGGCCCGGTTGGTGGTCACCCCCCGGCCGGCATCCGTGGGCCAGTGCCGGTGCGAAGAATGCTTCGAGATGTCCTCAGTCGCCATCGACGGTGACGCTGGCGTGGGCGCGACGGGGTGCCTGGCTGATTGTGCAACCCGGATCTGTTGGGCCGAGGGGGTATGCCGCGACGGTTGCTGTTCCGGCAGTGTCGCCGGTGTCCGCCTGTGCTAGCATTGCCTGCATTGCTAGCAGGAGGTGGTCCCGATGGCGGCTGTCAGCATTCGAGACCTCGACGACAGCGTGCGGGAGCGGCTGCGCGTACGGGCGGCGCACCACGGCCGTTCGATGGAGGCCGAGATCCGCGCGATCCTCACCGAGGCGGTCAGCGAGCCCGAGGACGCTGCTGGTCTCGCTCAGGCTCTGCTCGCCCGGTTCGGCGCGCTTGGTGGCGTCGATCTCCAGCTGCCGGCGCGGACCCAGGCACCGCGCGCAGCGGACCTGCCCACGTGACCGGGTACCACCCTTGACGCTGATCGTTCTTGATACCAACGTCATCTCCGAGCTCATGCGCGCGGCGCCAGCCGCCCGCGTCGTGACCTGGGTGACCGGCCGGCCGGGTACCGCCTTGAACACGACCTCGGTGAGCCTGGCTGAGGTGCGTTACGGCATCGTCCGACTGCCGATCGGTCGCCGCCGCGAACTGCTGCTGGCGGCCGCGGACGACGTCTTTGCGGTATTCCGGGATAAAGTCCTGCCTTTCGACGCCGCGGCGGGCCGCCACTACGCCGACGTGGTGGTCGAGCGGGAACAAGCCGGGGCTCCGATCAGCGGCTTCGACGCCCAGATCGCGGCCATCTGTCGATCCCACGACGCCGTGCTGGCCACCCGTAACACCAACGACTTCACCGGCCTGGGTCTGGAGCTGGTCAACCCCTGGGGCGCCGACGCTTTGCCCGCCGAGTAGACCACCACCCTGAGCGTCCGCGTGCCCACAACGTGCCTACAACGATCCATGACGGCGAAGAGGGGTAGCGGCCCGTGGAGAACGTTGCAGGTCAGCGGCTCCAGTTCCACGGCTGCGACCGAGGCAAGCACGCCTGAAGCCTGCGCGCGCAGCGCAGCGGCTATCTCATCGAAGTACGTAGTTTGTCGGGGCTTCCTTCGGGTCTCTGGATCACTCGATCATTAGGTCGATCCTGGCCGAGAAGATCCACGACGGTCGGTTCCTGCGTCTTATCGACGGACTGCTTCAGGCCGGATACCTGGAGGACTGGCGCTACCACGCGTGGCTCTGACGGTCCTACTCGGCACCACCGATACGTTTTGGCTGCTGTCCGCCGTTGCATTGATTCGCTGGGAGCGGGCTTTGTCCGATGGGAGCGTAAACGCGTCCGGCTGACCGAGGCCGCCGGGTGGGGGCTGTCGGAGGATCGGGGTATCACTTTCACGGCGGTCACCGCCCGAACCAGGAGGTCTGTGGTGCTCATCGCCATCCTCGATTTCAGTACCGCCGCGACCGACCGCCCGGCCGCCCTCGCCCAGCTCGACGGCGAGCGTGACCAGGTCCGCGCCATGGCGGGCAACGTTGCCTTCCGGGTCTACGCGTCGCGCGAGGACGACACCCGGATCACCGTCGTGCACGAGTGGGACGACCAGGCGTCGTTCGCCGGCTACCTCAGCTCGGATTCCTTCACGCGCTCCGGCGAGGTGCTCCGACCGATCATGACCGGGGCGCCGGTGAGTCGACGGTTCCACGCCGAGCTGCTGGAGGTGGTCGCCTGAACGACGTCGCGGCCGATTCCTACGATCGGCCCGTGCGAGACCTGTCGATGGCCCGGAAGGCGTACAGCTTCGTCCGGACGTTCGCGCCGGAGCCCGATCGCGATCTCTGCGTCGACCGCCACTACCTGCTCTGCGCCTCCGCCGGCGCCCTCCGGTTGGAGGCCCAGGGTCAGGCGTGGCTGCTGCCGCCGGCCCGGGCCGCGCTGATCGAGGCAGGCCGGCCCATCCGGGTCAGCATCCCGCGGCCCGTCACCACCGCGTCGGTTCTGTTCGACACCGCATTCACCCCGGCGCTGCCAGCACCGTTGACGGTGTTCGACCTCAACCCGCTGGCCCGGGCACTGGTGAACGAGTGCGGCGCGTGGGGCGAGAGCGATGAACCCCTTACGGCCTACGGCGAGACGCTGTTCGCCGCGCTCGCCGCGGTGACCTGGCGGCTCGCCGAGCAGCCAAGCCCTGTCGTCGTGCCGGCCGGACGATCACCGGAGCTGCGCCGGGCTCTACGGCTGACCGAACAGCGGCTCGGCAGCGAGGTCCGCTTCGAAGACCTCGCCGACGAGGTGGGCCTCGCGCCACGGTCGCTGGCCCGGCGCTTTGAAGCGGAAACCGGTATGACCTGGCGGGCGGTCCTGCGCCGCATGCGAGTCGTGCGGGCGATCGAGGAGCTCGCCGCCGGCGACACCCCAATAACCACGATCGCCTTCATGACCGGCTACACCTCCCTGTCAGCGTTCAATACCGCCTTCCGGGACCTGACCGGCCGCACACCCACGGAGTACCGGGCCAGCTTCCGACCCTGACCGGACCGGGCCCGAACGCTCCGTCCTGACGCCCAGACCAAACGCCCGAGTCTCAACGCACGACTCCCCGGACGCTGTATCGAGCCGCACTGTCCCCGAACGTAGCGCCTGCGGACGCCGAACCGGGCGCTGCAGCAACGCACTCGTCAGAGCCGTCCAAGACGTAACGAGGAGGTTGAGAAGATCGAGAAGTTGGGCTTGAGAACCGCCGAATGCCCAGGTCGGACGTTACGTGACACCCACCCAAGGGGCGGTTGGTGGACCTAACGCACCAGAATAGGAATCGTTTGATCTTTGTTCAGGGTCCCGAAATCACCATCCGCCCGGTCTCCACGCGTGCCCTGACCAGGGGCGATGTCCAGTGAACGCCGAATCGACAACATCATCTGCAGAGATGAACACATGTTCCGGAATCCTGGTAGGTGCGGAGGCTCCGGTCTGTCTGGTCACCGTGCTCATGGGGATCGTCGTCGCGTTGACGTCCGCCTGCGCTTCGGGAATGTGCTCACGCCCGGGCTACGACTCGGCCTCCCGATATGGATGGGGCCGAATCCGCCCTCAGATCCCGCCGCGCCCGCTACGGCGGCTGTGCTGGCTCGCCGTTTGCATGCCGACGAGGTGCTCCATCTATCAGGCAGGAGGTGATCAGGCGCGACGTAAGGATGGGCCGGTCCCGTGACAGCACCCAGAGCTGCGCCGCCTCGGATCCCTCAGATGGCGTTCTGCAGTCCTCGCCGGATCTCGGGCTGAGCTGGTCTCTGCGGCGACCGGTGTCGGCTTGGTCAGGGTGAAGAGGAACGCGACGACAGCCCGGCCGAGTCCGTCGACGTCCGGCTCCCGTAGGCAGAGCGGAATGCCGACTCGGCTGAGCCCATCCTGACCGTGACGGGCGCAGCCGTGGTACCGCGAACGACGAGGCGTGGCGGGATGACGTTCTCGCGGTCCGGCGTGGCCTCCCCATCCAGGCGGGCGATGGCGCGGCCGACGGCGAGTTCCGCCAGGCGGGGGATGTCCTGGGCGACGGTAGTGAGGTTGATGTGGGCGAGGCGGGCTAGGTGGGTGTCGTCGAAGCCGACCACGGAGACCTCGTCGGGGACTGTGACACCAGCCCGCAGGAAGGCGTCGAGGACACCCGTCGCGCAGTGGTCGTTGAAGGCGAGGACCGCGCTCGGCTGGGGGGCTTCGGCGAGCAGAGTGCGCGCGGCCTGCGCGCCGTCCTCCTCGGTGAGCCCGCCGGGCAGGACGCGGACGTGGTCGGCGAGGCCGTGGCGGTTCATCGCGGTGCGGTAGCCGCGGCGGCGGTCGGCGGCGCCGGGCGCCCTGCCGCCGTCGATGTGGACGATGGCGCGGTGTCCGAGCGCCACCAGGTGCTCGAGGGCCTGGCGGGCGCCCTCGTCGTCGGCGCTGCGGACGACGTCCACGCCCGGCGGGGCGGGCCGCAGCCGCCGGGCCACCGAGACGACCGGGACCTGGGCCGCGAGGTCCGCCAGCCGGGCGGCCGGGACCTCGGGGCCGAGCAGGATGAGGGCCTCGCACCGGTCGGCGAGCAGCGCCTCCACGGCCTGCCGCTCGCCGCGGGATGGCGCGACCGCGCTGAGGGCCACCTGGTAGCCGGCGGGCTCGGCGGCGGCGTAGATGCCCTCCACCAGGTCGGTGTGGAACGGATGGCGCAGCCCGAACTGCACGCCGAGCAGGCGCGAGCGGCTGCTGCGCAGCAGCCGGGCACGGGTGTCAGGCCGGTAGCCGAGCTCCTCGGCGGCCCTGAGTACCCGCGCGCGGGTGGCGGCACTCGCGCCCTTGGCCCCGCGCATCACGATGGAGGCCAGCGCGACGGACACGCCCGTTCGTGTCGCGACGTCGGCCAGGGTCGGCCGCTTCCTGCCGGGGACCGCGGGGGTGGCTGGCACGGCTGTCCTCCCTGGCCGAGCCGGTCGAGGTGTCCTTCCCGGCCAGGATCGTAGCTGCTCCGACGAGAGAGCTGGAACGTTCTAGCCCCGTCTTCCGCAGATGGGGCTTCGATGGGTCGACGGGCCATTCGTCGGTCATGGTGGCTGGGTCGGGTCGACGCCGAGGATATCGAGGAGGAGCTGTTGAAGGGGTCCGGGCCGGGGGAAGCCCACACCCGGGCCCAGGACTCGACGTGCAGCAACGGCGTCGGGGACGTCAGCCGGTTCGCGACCAGCGCGGCGATGACCTGGCCGTGGCTAAGGCCGAGACGTCCTGGCGGATCGGGCAGAGCCGGTCGACCGTGCCCACCAGGTCGAGGCGCTCCAGATAGTCCCGCACGACCGGCAACGCGCCGAGCGGCTTCTCCATGCTCGGCGGCCCGTAGCCGACCACCACCCGCTCCCTCATCCTGACCGGCACAGCCCCGCACGGCGCCAGGCCGAACACTCCCCGCACCAGCGACCACCACACCGCCCAGCCAAAAGATCACGCAACCGGCACGCCGCACGCACGTGCGGAAGACAGGTCTAGTCGCGCGGAGGCTTGACAGAAGGACCGGGCAACTGGCGTACTGTCCCGAGTTCTAGAACGTTCTAGTCGTCCGACGTCCGGAGAGCCTGAGAACAGCGAGAGCCTGAGAAGAGGGCGAGCATGTACACGTTGGCGGTCTGTGCCGAGATGGTCTTCCGCGACCGGCCGATCCACGAGCGGGCGCGGCGCATCCACGACGCCGGCTTCCAGGTCGAGATCTGGGACTGGACCCGGCACGATCTCGACGCGCTCGCGCGGACCCCGGCCAAGTTCTCGTCGATGACGGGCTACATCCGGGGCAGCCTCACCGACGAGGTGGGCGCCGCCGAACTGCTGCGCACCGCCGGGGAGTCGGTCATGGCCGCCAGGCACCTGGGCTGTCCCCGGCTGAACCTGCACGGCACCGGACTGGACGCCGAGGGCCTGCCGGTGGTGCCGGTGACCGGCGAGCCTACGGGCCCCATGTGGATCGCCGCCCACCGCACCCTGACCCGGCTCGCCGACCTGGGCGAGAGCACCGGGATCACCTTCACCCTGGAGAACCTCAATACCGCCGTCGACCACCCGGGCGTACCGTTCGCGACGGCCGCCGACATCCTCGCCCTGGTCGCGGCCGTGGACCGCCCCGGCCTGCGCATGAACCTGGACCTGTACCACGCCCAGATCGGCGAGGGGAACCTCATCGAACTGGTCCGCAGGGCGCACGGGTTGGGCCTGATCGGCGAGATCCAGGTGGCGGACGTACCCGGCCGCCAGGAGCCTGGCACCGGCGAGATCAACTACCCGGCCGTCGCCCGCGCCCTGGCGGACCTCGGCTACGACGGCACGGTCGCCCTGGAGGCCTGGGCCTCCGACGACGGCGACCGCGCCCTGGAGCGCTTCCGCTCGGCCTTCGCCCTCTGACCACGGTCACCACAGACGTACGGAGAACCTGCATGACCACCCACCAACCCCTCGCCGTGGGCCTCGTCGGCGCCGGACGCATGGGCTCCTTCCACGCCGAGACCCTCGCGCACCGCCTGCCCGGCGTCCGCCTGGCCGCGGTCGCCGACCCGGCCCCGGGCGCGGCGCGGCACCTGGCCGACCGGCTCGACTGCCCCACGGCGTACACCGAGATCGGCGAGCTGTTCGCGGATGCGGAGGTCGACGCGGTGGTGATCGCCACGCCGGCCCGCACCCACGCCGACCTGGTCGAGGCTGCGGCGCGGGCGGGCAAGGCCGTCTACTGCGAGAAACCGATGGCGGTCACCCTCGCGGAGGCCGACCGTGCCATCGTGGCCGCCGCCGGGGCGGGCGTGCCGCTCCAGGTCGGCTTCAACCGCCGCTACGACACCGGCTTCCGCGCCGCGCACGAGAAGGTGGCCGCGGGCGCGATCGGCACCCCGCAGCTGCTGCGCTCGCTCACGCGCGACCCGAAGCTGGCCGACCCGGCTCGCGTCCCGCCGTGGACGATCTTCCTGGAGACCCTTATCCACGACTTCGACACCCTGCGCTACCTCAATCCGGGCGCCGAGCCGGTGGATGCGTTCGCCTGGGCCGACGCCCTGGTCCGCCCCGACTTCAAGGAGCGCGGCCTGCTGGACACGGCCGTGGTCACGATCCGCTTCGACAACGGCGCCCTCGCCACCGCGGAGGCCAACTTCCAGGCGGTGTACGGCTACGACGTGCGCGGTGAGGTCTTCGGCTCGGCGGGAATGCTGACGATGGGCGACATCCGGCGCACCCATCTGACGGCCTACGGCGCGGCCGGCATCGGCGCCGAGTGCGTCGCGTATGACCAGGATCTGTTCCACGACGCGTACGTCGCCGAGCTCGCCGACTTCGCCGACAGCGTCCGCACCGCCCGCGCCCCGTCGGTCACGGGCGAGGACGCCCGCGCCGCTCTGACGATCGCGTTGGCGGCCATACGGTCGGTGCAGAAGGAAGCGCCCGTACGCATCGAGGACGTCAAGGACGAGGCCGCCTGACTGGCTCCCTCGGAGGGTGTACTGGCTCTGGTCGGTCGAGAGGTGACGTCGCACCGAACGCCAGCTCCAGCTGCCCGGGACGAGGCAGCACTGGAACGAGGCAGCACTGGAACTTGGCGGCCTCGCACCGCCGTGCCCAGCGCTCGCTCATGGCCGGTCGACCAGGGTGACCTCGAACGAGTAGCTGTCCGCGCGGTACACGTGGTCGCCCCACTCGACTGCCTGGCCGGTCTCGTCGAAGGCGGTCCGGTCCATGGTCAGGATCGGTGCACCACGCCGCACCTGGAGCAGCGCAGCCTCCCGGGTCCCGGCGGCGCGGGCCCCGATCCGCTGGTTGGCCACCTTGATCTCGACGCCCGCGACCATGAGCAGGGCGTACAGACTGCCGGCCTCAAGTTCCTGCTCGTCGAACGTCACGAGGTGCTCGGGAAGGACGTTGCGCATCACGGCGAGCGGCTCGTTCTGGGCCAGTCGGAGCCGTTCGATGGCGACTACGGTGCTGCCAGCCGGCACGCCCAGCCGGCTTGCGGCCTCGGCGTCCGCCTCGACCCGCTCAATGCTCAGCACCTTGGTGGTGGGGTGCTGGTTCGCCCGGTCCAGGTCCGACCAGAGGCTGCTGAGCCGGACCGGCCGGCGCACCCTGCCGTGCACGACCTGGGTACCGACGCCCCGGCGGCGCACCAGCAGGCCCTGGCGGACCAGTTCCCCGATGGCTTGGCGGACGGTCGGGCGGGACAGCCCGTGCCGGTCGGCCAGCTTGACCTCGTTCTCCAGCCGCGAGCCAGGCGGTAGCTCACCGCGTTCGATCGCCTGCTCGATCTGCTGCGCGACCTGGTAGTACAGCGGTACCGGACTCGACCGGTCCAGCTTAAAGGTGAGCGGGCTCATCCTCCGCCTTCCTCATGGGCTGTCCTCGTGGGCTGCGCGCGCTGCGGCCACCCTCGGGTGGGGGCGTGCGCATCGCAACCCTCTCTCCACCTAGTTTGTAAGGACATTCGGTCAATCTGTTGACAGTGTTATGTGTGATAGCTCATAGTCCTGAGTCAAGGTCAAGAGTCAAGCCGGGGCAGGACAGCTCGGCCATCGTGGCAGCTCGGACTGTAAGGGGAAACATGCGCATTGGGCTCGTCGGGGTCGGCCGGATCGGCTCCTTCCACGCAGATACCCTCCGCTGCATCCCCGAGATCGACTCGATCGTCGTCGCGGACGCGGACCAGCGTCGGGCACACGCGGTCGCCGGCAGGCTCGGGCTCGCGGCGGTCGACTCGCCCGAGGACCTGTTCGGCGCCGGGATCGACGGCCTCGTGATCGCGGCCGCCACCGACGCGCACGCGCCGCTGCTCATCGCGGCGGTCCAGGCCGGTGTCACCACCTTCTGCGAGAAGCCGGTGGCGCCCGACGTCGAGGGCACCGTCGCGGTGCTGGACAAGGTCACCAGCTCGGGGGTGGAGGTGCAGATCGGGTTCCAGCGCCGCTTCGACCCCGGCTACGCGACCGCCCGCGAGGCGGTGGCCTCAGGCCGGCTCGGCTGGTTGCACACACTTCGGGCGGGAACCCTCGACCCCGCGCCGCCCGGTCCTGACTACGTCGCCACGTCCGGTGGCTTCTTCCGTGACTGCAGCGTGCATGACTTCGACGCCATCCGCTGGGTCACCGGTTGCGAGGTGGTGGAGGTGTACGCGACCGGGGCCAACCGGGGCGCACAGTATTTCGCGGACTTCGGCGACGTCGACACGGCCGCGGCCCTGCTGACTCTCGACGACGGCGCGTTCGCGCACGTGGCGGGCACGCGCTACAACGCGGCCGGCTATGACGTCCGGCTCGAAGTGCTTGGCGCGAAGGACAGTATTTCCGTCGGGCTGGACGACCGGCTGCCGCTGCGCTCGGCTGAACCCGGGGTCAGCTGGCCGGGCGGGACGCCCTACCCGATGTTCATGGACCGGTTCCGGGCCGCCTACCTCGCCGAGCTCACCGCGTTCGCCGGCCTGGTCGCGAGGCGGGGCAGCTCGTTGTGCACCGTCGCGGACGCGCTGGAGGCCTTCTACATCGCCGAGGCGTGCGAGCTGTCGCGGGCCGAGCGCCGCCCGGTCGCGATCGACGAGGTGCGTCTGTGACCCGCCTCCTCGACCGGATCGCCGCGGCTCCGATCTCGTGGGGGGTGTGCGAGGTGCCGGGCTGGGGCCACCAGCTTCCGCGGGCTCGGGTGCTCGACGAGATGCGTGGGCTGGGGCTTCGAGCTACCGAGTTCGGCCCCGACGGGTTCCTCCCGGCGGCTCCGACGGACCGGGCACGTGCCCTCGCGGCGTACGGGCTGGCTGCCGTTGGCGGCTTCGTCCCGGTGGTGCTGCACGATTCCACGCGCGACCCGGTGAAGGAGGTCGAGGCGGCGCTGGAGGCGTTCGCCGGCGCCGGCGTCCTCGTGCTGGCCGCGGCGACCGGCCTGGACGGGTATGACACCCGGCCGACATTGACCGACGCCGGCTGGCGGGTGCTGCTGCGCAACCTGGACCGGCTCACCGAGCTGGGCGCTGAACACGGTATCCGGGCGGCCCTGCATCCGCACGTGGGCACGATGGTCGAACGGGAGGACGAGGTGCGCCGGGTTCTGGACGGCAGCTCCGTCCCGCTCTGCCTGGACACCGGGCATCTGCTGATCGGCGGCACCGACCCGGCGGCGCTGGCCCGCGAGGCCACCGGCCGGATCGCGCACACACATCTGAAGGACGTCGACGCCGCCCTCGCCGCCCGGGTCCGCTCCGGGGACTCGACGTACACGGCGGCGGTGGCCGCAGGCATGTACCGGCCACTCGGCCAGGGCGACGTCGACAT
>NZ_CAUVXI010000036.1:21266-33616 GCF_963555845.1 Protofrankia sp. Cas8
TCGTGGCGACGCTCGAGGAGGTCGGCTACCAGGGCTGGTACGTGCTGGAACAGGACACGATCCTGCCGGCCGCGCCGTCTCCGGGCGAGCCCGGACCGCTCGCGGATGTCCGCGCCAGCGTCGAGTACCTGAGAGGCCTGGCATGAGCGCGCCCGCTCCGCGGCCGCCGTACGACGTCCTGACGATCGGCCGGATCGGGGTGGACGTCTATCCCCTCCAGGTCGGCGTCGGGCTGGAGGAGGTGGAGACGTTTGGGAAGTTCCTCGGCGGCAGCCCGACCAACGTGGCCGTCGCGGCGGCCCGGCACGGCCGGCGGGCCGCGGTGATTACCCGCACCGGCGCGGACCCGTTCGGCCGCTACCTGCATAGCGAGCTGCGCCGGCTCGGCGTGGACAACACCTTCGTCAATACCGTGCCCGACCTGCCCACGCCGGTGACTTTCTGCGAGATCTTCCCGCCGGACGACTTCCCGATCTGGTTCTACCGCTACCCGAAGGCGCCGGACCTGGAGATCCAGCCGGCCGAGCTGGACCTTGAGGCGATCAATTCGGCCGGGGTCTTCTGGGCAACGGTGACCGGGCTGTCGCAGGAGCCGAGCCGGGCGGCGCATCACGCCGCGTGGCAGGCCCGCGGACGGCGGCCCCACACCGTCCTCGACCTCGACTACCGTCCGATGTTCTGGCCGTCCGCGGCGGCCGCGGGTGAGCAGGTCCGGGCCGCCCTGCCGCACGTGACGGTCGCCGTCGGGAACCTGGAGGAATGCGAGGTCGCGGTCGGCACCCGTGACCCGGAGGCGGCCTTGGCGGCGCTGATCGATGCCGGCGTCGAACTCGCGATCGTGAAACGGGGCCCGCGGGGGGTGCTCGCCGCGACGGCCACCGAGAGGGTCGAGGTTGCGCCAATCCCGGTCACCGTCGTCAACGGGCTCGGGGCTGGCGACGGCTTCGGTGGCGCGGTGTGCCACGGCCTGCTGGCCGGGTGGCCGCTGGAACGGCTGGTGCGCTTCGCGAACGCGGCCGGGGCGATCGTCGCCACCCGATTGGAGTGTTCCACCGCGATGCCGACGACCGCCGAGGTCACCGCAAGGCTTGAGGAGTACGCCGATGCTGTCTGACCACCGCTTGTGGGAGCTGCGCGAGATGCGCGCGCGTAATCCCGGAGCCGTCGCGGAGGGGGCCGCCCAGCGCACGCGGCGGCCCCTGCTGAACGACTCCGGCCGGCTGCTGATCTTGGCTGCCGACCATCCGGCCCGCGGCGCGCTGGGGGTGCGAGGCGACGCTACGGCGATGGCCGACCGGGACGACCTGTTGCTCCGCCTGATGACCGCGCTCGCCGACCCCTCCGTGGACGGGGTGCTCGGTACCGCGGACATACTGGAAGACCTGCTCCTGCTCGGGGCGCTGGAGGGCAAGGTCGTCTTCGGGTCGATGAACCGGGGCGGGCTACAGGGCGCCGTGTTCGAGCTCGACGACAGGTTCACCGGCTACGACGCGGCGACGATCGCGGCGATGGGCTTCGACGGCGGGAAGATGCTCTGCCGCATCGACCTGGCCGATCCGGGGACGGTTCGCACGCTGGAGTCCTGTGGTCGGGCGGTCACCGAGCTGGCCCGGCTCGGCCGGGTCGCGATGCTCGAGCCGTTCATCTCGCGCCGTGTCGACGGGCGGCTGCACAACGACCTCACCGTGGCGGCGGTGGTGAAGTCGGTCGCGGTGGCGTCCGGGCTCGGCGCCACCACCTCGCACACCTGGCTGAAGCTGCCCGTGGTGGACGGGCTGGAAGAGGTCATGGCCGCCACCACGCTGCCGACGCTGCTGCTTGGTGGCGATCCGGTCGGGGCGATCGAGGAGACCTACTCCTCCTGGGCGCGGGCGCTGACGCTGCCCGGCGTGCGGGGCCTGGTGGTGGGCCGCGCGTTGCTCTACCCGCCTGGCGGAGACGTGGCGGCGGCGGTGGCCGGCGCCGCCCAGCTCGTCCGGCCAGCACTAGGAAAGGTGTCGGCATGAGTACTGGTGCTGGCGGGCGCGGGGACGGCGGGGGCTGGCACATCCCAGCAGGGACGCTCGGTGACGGCGACTGGCGGCTGGATCTGGGCCCGAAGCGGGCCGGCTGGGAGTTCTCGGGGCTGCGGGTCCTATGGCTGGAGCCGGGCGAGTCGAGGACGTTCGGCACCGACGACCGCGAGACGATTGTGCTTCCGCTGTCCGGCTCCTGCGAGGTCGAGCATGGCGGAACCCGGTGGGAGCTGGCCGGGCGCGGTGACGTCTTCGACGGCCCGACCGACTTCGTCTACCTGCCCAGAGACGCAGTGGCGACGGTGCGCAGCCGGCAGGGCGGCCGGTTCGCGTTCCCATCGGCGGTGGCGCGCCGTGCCCTGCCGGCGCGCTACGTGTCCGCCGCCGACGTGCCCGTGGAGCTGCGAGGGGCCGACTCCTGCTCCCGGCAGGTCAACAACTTCTGCACGCCGGAGAGCTTCGACGCCGACCGTCTGATTGCCTGCGAGGTGCTCACTCCGGCTGGGAACTGGTCGTCCTACCCGCCGCACAAGCATGACGAACAGCGCCCGGGGGAGACCGAGCTGGAAGAGATCTACTACTTCGAAGTCGCCGCGGGTCCGGCCGGTCCCGGCGCCGGGTACCAGCGGGTCTACGGCACGCCGCGGCGGCCGGCCGATCTGCTGGCCGAGGTGCGGTCCGGCGACGTGGTGATCATCCCGCACGGCTGGCACGGCCCGGCCATGGCGGCCCCGGGCTACGACCTCTACTACCTCAACGTCATGGCCGGTCCGGGGCCGGAGCGTGCCTGGCTGATCTGTGATGACCCCGCGCACGCGTGGGTGCGGAGGACGTGGGGCGTGGCCGACATCGACCCGCGCCTACCCATGACACCGACAGGCCGGGGGAGGCTACTGTGATTGTGACCTTGGAGGGCGCTGGCCTGGTTCGGCTCACCGTTGCCCAGGCGCTCGTGCGCTTCCTGGCGGCCCAGCGCAGCGAACGTGACGGCGTCCGGCACAAGCTGTTCGCTGGCTGTTTCGGGATCTTCGGGCACGGCAATGTGGCCGGGATCGGCCAGGCGTTGCTGGAAGCCGAGCTGCGCACGCCCGGTGCTTTGCCGTACTACCAGGCACGCAACGAGCAGGGCATGGTGCACGCCTCGACCGCCTTCGCCCGGATGCGTAACCGGCTGTCGACGCTGGCCTGCACGTCGTCGATCGGCCCAGGCGCGACGAACATGGTGACCGGCGCGGCGCTGGCCACCATCAACCGGCTGCCCGTGCTGCTACTGCCGGGCGACGTGTTCGCCACCCGGGTGGCCAGCCCAGTGCTGCAGGAACTGGAGGACCCGCGCGGCTACGACGTGTCGGTCAACGACGCGTTCCGGCCGGTGTCGGCGTTTTTCGACCGCGTATGGCGGCCAGAGCAGCTGTCGTCGGCGCTGCTCGGCGCGATGCGGGTGCTGACGGACCCGGCGACGACCGGCGCGGTGACGCTGGCGTTGCCCCAGGACGTCCAGGCCGAGGCGCACGACTGGCCGGTCGAGCTGTTCGCCGAGCGGGTGTGGCACGTCCGCCGGCCGGTGCCGGAGCCGGCGGCGCTCATCCGCGCCCTTGACGTGATCAGAGCGGCGCGGCGGCCGATGGTCGTCGCCGGCGGCGGCGTGATCTACGCAGAGGCGACCGAACAGTTGCGGGTGTTCGCGGAGGCCACCGGCATCCCGGTGGCGGAGACCCAGGCCGGCAAGGGGTCGCTGCGCTACGACCATCCGCTCGCGCTCGGTGCCGTCGGCGCCACCGGCACCACCGCGGCCAACCGGATCGCGCGGCAGGCCGATGTCGTCATCGGCATCGGCACCCGCTACAGCGACTTCACCACCGCGTCGCGGACCGCGTTCGCCCATCCCGGCGTCCGCTTCGTGAACGTCAACGTCGCCACGCTGGACGCGGTGAAGCACGCGGGGGTCGGGGTCGTCGCCGATGCCCGCGAGACGCTGCGGGCCCTGACGGAGGGGCTGTCGGGGTGGTCGGTGGCGGACAGCTACCGGGAACTGGCAGGGCGGCTCGCCGCCGAGTGGGACGGGACGGTGCAGCGCGCCTACGCCCTGCGCCACACCCCGGTGCCGGCCCAGTCCGAAGTGATCGGCGTCGTCAACGAGGTGGCGGACCCACGGGACGTGGTCGTGTGCGCGGCCGGCTCGATGCCGGGTGACCTGCACAAGCTGTGGCGCACCCGGGATCCCAAGGGCTACCACGTCGAGTACGGCTACTCGTGCATGGGCTACGAGATCGCCGGTGGGCTCGGCGCGAAGATCGCCGCGCCGGACCGCGATGTCTTCGTCATGGTCGGGGACGGCTCCTACCTCATGATGGCGCAGGAACTGGTCACGGCCGTCCAGGAAGGCATCAAGATCATTGTTGTCCTGGTTCAGAACCAGGGATTCGCCTCGATCGGCGCACTGTCCGACGCGGTCGGCGCCCAGCGGTTCGGCACCCGATACCGCTACCGCGACCCGGACAGCGGCCGGCTGGACGGCGACGTGCTGCCGGTGGATCTCGCCGGCAACGCCGCCAGCCTAGGCGTCGAGGTCCTGCGGGCGCGGACGATCGACGAGTTCCGGGACGCGCTGCGACAGGCCAAGGGGCCGCGGTCGGGGCCGGTCCTCGTCCACGTCGAGACCGACCCGCTGGTCCCGGCGCCCAGCAGCGAGTCCTGGTGGGACGTTCCGGTGGCCGAGGTCGCCGAGCTCGACTCCACCCGCCAGGCGCGCAAGTCATACGAGGCCAACAAGGTGAACCAGCGGCCGTTCCTCTGAAGCTCCTGCCCGCGCGGGCGCCCGGGCTCGCGCGGGCAGGGCCGTCCGCATTGCTGTCCACCCGCGTTCCACCTCAACGATCATCCGCAACGGAACGGACCTCGATGTGAGAACCATTGAGCAATGGATCGGCGGGAAGCCGACACCCGGCACGTCCGCCCGTCATGGAACCGTCTGGAACCCCGCGACGGGCGAGGCCCAGGCGCAGGTCGTCCTCGCCACCCCGGCGGACGTCGACAACGCGGTGCGGGTGGCGGCGGATGCCTTCGTGGAATGGTCGCAGTCCTCGCTGAGCACGCGAACGAAGGTGCTGTTCGCCTTCCGTGAACTGGTCAACGCGCGGATGGGCGAGCTGGCCGCAATCATTTCGGATGAACACGGCAAGGTGCTTTCGGACGCGGCTGGCGAGGTCCAGCGCGGCCTGGAGGTCGTGGAGTACGCCTGCGGAATACCTGAACTCCTCAAGGGTTCCTACTCTGACCAGGTCTCGCGTGGAGTCGACCTGTTCTCCTTCCGCGAGCCGCTGGGTGTTGTCGCCGGTATCACGCCGTTCAACTTCCCGGTAATGGTGCCGATGTGGATGTATCCGGTGGCCATCGCCTGTGGCAACACGTTTGTGCTCAAGCCGAGCGAACGCGACCCGTCGGCCTCGTTGCTCGCGGCCTCCCTGTGGGCCGAGGCTGGTCTGCCAGATGGGGTCTTCAACGTCGTCAATGGCGACAAGACGGCGGTCGACGCGCTCCTGGGCCACCCGGACGTGGCGGCGGTGTCCTTCGTGGGTTCGACGCCCATCGCCCGGTACGTCCACGAAACGGCGAGTCGGAACGGAAAGCGAGTCCAGGCACTCGGCGGGGCCAAGAACCACGCCGTAGTGCTGCCGGACGCCGACCTGGATTTCGCCACCGACCACCTTGTCGCCGCCGCGTTCGGATCCGCCGGGCAGCGCTGCATGGCAATCTCGGTGGCGGTGGCGGTCGGCGACGTCGCGGACGCCTTGGTGGAGGCATTGCGGGAGAAGGCGGAGTCAGTCCGGGTCGGACCGGGCACCGCGGCCGGGGTCGATATGGGACCCGTGGTCACCGCCGCCGCCCGCGAGCGGATCATCGGGCTGGTCGCGTCCGGGGCCGACCAGGGCGCGACGCTCGTCGTCGATGGCCGGGATCTCGCGGTCGCCGGCCACGAAGACGGGTTCTTCGTGGGACCCACCCTGATCGACCGCGCGACGCCCGCGATGGACGTCTACCGCGAGGAGATATTCGGCCCGGTCCTCGTCGTCGTCCGCGTCAACACCCTGGATGAGGCGATTGACCTCATTAACGCCAACCCCTACGGGAACGGCACCGCTCTGTTCACCGCCAGCGGCGAGGCGGCCCGGACATTCCAGCGCGCGGTCACGGTCGGAATGATCGGCGTGAACGTGCCGATCCCGGTTCCGATGTCCTACTACTCTTTCGGCGGCTGGAAGGACTCGCTCTTCGGCGACTCCCACATCCACGGGCCCGAGGGCGTCCGATTTTACACGCGAGCCAAGGCTGTCACCTCCCGCTGGCCCCGTCCCGCGGGCGGGGTCCAGGCCAGCTTCCACTTTCCGACCGCCACCTAGGCGAAGGGAGCGGTTCATACTTCACCGGCTGGACGGCCGGCCGCCTCTTGACTGCCCGGTTCCTGCCGGGTCGGGTAACCCACTATTCGCTGCCAGGCGCCGGGACGGGAAGCATCGGTGGACGCTTGGCGAAAAACGAGGGAGAAGCAATGAAATTCTCACGACGCCGAGCCTCGATTGTGATTGCCGTGACGATGGCCTTAGGCTTGACCGCCTGCGGCGGCTCCAGTTCGGACAGCGGAGCCACCGCGAGCGGTTCGAGCTCGGGTTCCGGCGGATACGGGTACAAGTTCGCGGTCGTGACCCACGGCGGCGTCGGCGACTCCTTCTGGAGCATCGTGAAGGCGGGCGCCCAGCATGGCGGCAAGGACGAGGGCGTGAGCGTCAGCTACCAAAGTGACGGCGACCCGCAGAAGCAGGGGCAGCTCATCGACGCGGCGGTCAACCAGAAGGTCGACGGCCTGGTGGTCTCGATGGCGAACCCGGACGCCCTGGCCGCACCCATCAAGAGGGCGGTGGCGGCTGGTATCCCGGTCATCACCATCAACTCGGGTCAGTCCCGTTCCAGCAAGTTCGGCGCACTGGCCCACGTCGGCCAGGACGAGACGGTCGCGGGCACCGCGGTCGGCCAGCGGCTGAAGACGACGGGCGTCAAGAAGCTGCTGTGCGTGATCCAGGAAGCGGGCAACGTCGGGCTGGAGCAGCGATGCGCGGGGGCCGAGGCGGGCCTCGGCGGCACGACGGAGAACATCCAGGTCGACAACAACGACCTGCAGGGGGCCGAGGCCACGATCAAGGCCAAGCTCCAGCAGGATCCCTCCATCGACGGCGTCCTCACGCTGGGCGGCCAGGTCGCGGCGGTCGCCGAAACGGCGATCGCGCAGACTGGCTCCAAGGCGACTCTGGCCACCTTCGACCTTAGCGCCGACGTCGCCCAGGCCGTGGAAAGCGGAAAGATCGCCTTCGCGGTGGATCAGCAGCCTTACGTCCAGGGCTACCTCCCGATCGTGATGCTGACGCTCTACAAGTCCAACGGCAATACCCTCGGCGGGGGCCAGCCGGTGCTGACCGGCCCCAGCTTCGTCACCAAGGAAAACGCGGGCGCGATCCTGGCCCTCGCGAGGGCCGGTACCCGCTAGCGGACGACCGTCGGGGAGGGCCGCCGCGCGGCTCTCCCCGACGGCGGTGCTCCTCGGGAAGGGAACCATGACCACCACCGTCTTACCCGCGGCCGACGAGCGTATCGCTCGCGTCGGCCTCCCGCGCAGGCTGCTGATCAAACCCGAGCTGGGATCGCTGATCGGCGCGATCGTCGTCTTCGTCTTCTTCGCGTTCCAGTCGAACGTCTTCCGGTCGACCAGCGGCGTCGCGAACTGGCTGGACCCGGCGTCGACCCTCGGCATCATGGCGGTCCCGGTCGCCCTGCTGATGATCGGCGGTCACTTCGACCTTTCGGCCGGCGTGCAGGCCGGAACCGCCGGCCTCACGACCGGACTGCTCACCACCCACTACGGCTGGAACCTCTACCCGGCGATGCTCGCCTCGCTGGCGCTGGTGCTCGCTATCGGATTCGCCAACGGGTATCTCGTCATGCGTACGGGGCTTCCGAGCTTCATCATCACGCTGGGCAGCTTCCTCATGCTGCAGGGCCTCAACCTCGGGGTCACCAAGGCCGTCACGAACACCGTCCAGGTCAGCGGCCTGGATTCAGTGCCAGGATACTCGGGCGTGCACCGGATGATCGCCAGCACCGTCTCGATCGGCGGTACGAACTTCCAGATCGCGATCGTGTGGTGGCTGGTTTTCACCGCGCTCGGTTCGTACCTCCTGCTACAGACCCGGTTCGGTAACTGGATCTTCGCTGTGGGGGGCGACGAGACCGCGAGCACGAACGTGGGCGTGCCCATACGCAGAACCACCACCACGCTGTTCATGCTCACCTCCGCCGGCGCGTGGTTCGTTGGGAACACCGAGGTCCTGCGCCTCACGTCCATCCAGGCGCAGGCCGGCATCGGCCAGGAACTGATCTTCATCGTCGCGGCGGTCATCGGGGGATGCCTGCTGACCGGCGGATACGGCTCCGTCATCGGCGCGTCGGTCGGCGCACTGATCTTCGGAATGACCTCGCAGGGCATCGTGTACGCCGGGTGGGACGCGGACTGGTTCAAGTTCTTCCTTGGTGCGATGCTGCTGCTCGCGGTGCTGGCCAACCAGTTCGTCCGTCGCTATGCCAGCAAGAACCGGAGGTAGTGGACATGAAGCAGGACTCCGCCGGCGCGCCGCTGTTGGAGATCCAGAACATCTCCAAGCACTTCGGCAGCGTGATCTCCCTGAAGGATGTGTCCACAACGGTCCGGGCCGGTGAGGTGACGTGCGTACTCGGCGACAACGGAGCCGGAAAGTCGACCCTGATAAAAATCCTGTCCGGCGTCCATTCGCCCGACGCCGGACAGCTGCTCTTCGACGGCGAGCCCACACATTTCTCCTCGCCCCGGGCAGCGCTCGACGCCGGCATCGCCACCGTATACCAGGACCTGGCGATGGTTCCGCTCATGGCGATCTGGCGAAACTTCTTCCTCGGATCCGAGCCGACGAAAGGCTGGGGGCCGCTACGGCGTTTCGACCGCGAAGCGGCAAAGCGAATCACGCGGAAGGAGATGGCCGACATGGGCATCGACATCCGTAACCTCGACCAGCCGGTGGGTACGCTGTCCGGCGGAGAACGCCAGTCCGTTGCCATCGCCCGCGCGGTGTACTTCGGCGCGCGGCTGCTCATCCTCGACGAGCCCACCTCCGCGCTGGGCGTCAAGCAGGCCGGGGTGGTCCTGAAGTACATCGTCCAGGCCCGCAACCGCGGCCTGGGCGTCATCTTCATCACCCACAACCCGCACCACGCCTACCCGGTGGGCGACCGGTTCCTCCTGCTGAAGCGGGGACGCAGCCTGGGCGACTTCGCGAAGTCGGAGATCAAGCTCGACGAGCTGACCAGGCTCATGGCCGGCGGCGCGGAGCTGGAGGAGCTCGGCCACGAGCTCGAGCAGGCCGCCGCCCATGCCGTGGAAGTCGGCCACGAGCTGCTCGAGGAGACGAAAACCCTCGGCTGACCGGTCCAGCGCGAGCAGACGGTGAAGGCCGCGCGGATGCCTCCAGCGCATCGAGGTCGTCCCCGGCGGCGTACCCCTCCAGGCCAATGGTGCTGCGGTACCCCATCCGCGCGAGCGCGTGGGGTACCGCGGGGTAGTGGATCTCGCCCGCGCTGGGGCTCGCAGCGGACCGGCACATCGGCGACCTGCGCCTCGCCGATGGCCGTCCCGGCCCGCTCGACGAGCGCGACGAGGTCGCCGTCGCGATACGCGGATCGCGGGATAGGTGAGGCTGACCGCCGACCAGGGATGATGCCCAGTGAACGCCGAGCCAGGCGATCGTGTGTTCGATCTTCCACCTGTGTCGGCCGAGGCGGTCGGCGCTCGATGCCGCGGCGGGCTATGCGTGGGGTGATGTGCCGGCGGCGCAGGAAACGGCGCAGGTCCGGGAAGTCGCAGCCCTTGTCGGCGTACAGCCTGTCCGGCCGCCGTCTGCGGGGGGCCGCGTGGGGAACGGATCGCCGGGATGCTGGCGACCAGCGGGATGAGGACCTGGTTGTCGTTGAGGTTCGCCCCCGAGACCGCGACGACCAGCGGCAGCCCGGCCGTGTCGGCCAGGACATGGATCTTCGAGCCCTTCTTGCCGCGGTCGACCGGGTCTGGACCGGTCAGGGATCCCCTTTTTTCGCGCGCAGGCTGGCTGCGTTCACGATCACCGACGACCAGTCGACCCCACCGGCGCCGCCGTGGACGTCCCGGATCTCCTGGTGCAGCCGCGACCAGACCCTCGCTCGGGTCCAGGCCTGGAAGCGGCGGTGTGCCGTGGGAACCGACACTCCGAACCCTACAACAGGCAGATCGCAGCCCAGGACGGGTACGTGCTGCTCGACAAGGACACCGTGCGCACCAGGCGTCTGCGCGGAGGTGGCCTCGAAATCGCCGACGCGCTCGGGCCCGCCGGCCAGCTCATCTGCGTCAAGAAGGCCGACGGGACCGCCCCGCTGAACCACCTCTTCGCGCAGGGCCGTGTCGCCATCGAAACCCTGCGCTACGACCTGGGAGCCCGTGAGAAGTTCCTCGCCAAGCTCGACGAACTGGCTCCCGGCCACCCTCTGGACACGTCGTTCAGCTCACCGACCCTTGTTTACGGCATCCGTCCTCAAGGACGGGGTGCCGCTGACTCCCGACTCTCTGTTCGCTTTCGCGAAGGTCTCGCTGCTGCACACGGCGACGTTGCTGCAGGGGATGGGCACGCGTCTGGAGATCGCCTCCATTTCCCGGACGAAGCCGACTGGTAAGGCGTACGGCCCAACTGGTGTGCCTGGCGCTATGGACAGGTAAAGGCTGCACAGCGTCCACAGCCGGCACCACTTCGACACGTCGCCCAGGGCGAATCCAGTCCGATCGTGAGCTACCTCATGGTCAGGCACGCAACGTCACCAAATGGATCAAGGTGTTGAGCCCGCACGATCACCCGACGAACAAGATCGTGCGGTTTGAGCCCGCATTGAGCCCATAACCCCCAGAGGATCTTCCAGGGGGGATCAAGAAAGCGAGATCACAGCAGGTCACAACCATGATCGGATGTGGGCCGCCAGGGGCTCGAACCCTGAACCCGCAGATTAAAAGTCTGCTGCTCTACCTATTGAGCTAACGGCCCGCGGACCCTGATCGTACCTGTCGAACCGACCTGCCACGATGCCAGGATGAGACAGATGCGCGATGCGACAGCTGCGCGATGCGGCGGGCGACAGGTGAATGACCTGGCGACCGCAGGGCATGTATGCGGGTCCGTCCGGCATGCCTTGATCGGTCTGGCGCGACACGCGGGCCGCGTCCGACCCGACTGTCGATGCCATGGGACGACCCCGCTTTACTGGTAGGCACAGTGCCTACCTCCCGATCATCCTGCCGCCACGCGTCGGGCCGGCGTCCGCTGGACGCGCTGGCGGTTGGTCCGGTCGACCCGCCGATCGCGACGCGTGGTTGCCCCGTGCCCGGCGCTGTCACCATCGTTCGACAAAGCGCCATCATCCGACGGCTCGAGCCTGCCGACATCACGCGAGAACCGGGATGACGTTCGCGATCCACGCGGACGGCCTGACCAAACGCTACCGGCACCGGACCGTGGTGGACTGCCTCGACCTCCAGGTGGCGACCGGTGACCGGTTCGGTTTCCTCGGCCCGAACGGATCGGGTAAGTCCACGACCGTCCGGATGCTGCTCGGCTTGGTGCGCCCGAGCGCCGGCACCGTCAAGATTCTCGGCCGGAGCATGCCGCGTCATTCCCGGCAGGTACTACCCAAGATCGGCGCTCTCGTCGAGGCGCCCGCGTTCCACACCTTTCTGTCCGCCCGGGTCGAGCTGACCGCGCTCGACGCCGCAGGCAGGGGCGGTGCTCGGCGTTCCCGCCGGCGACGGATCGAGGACGCCCTGGACAGGGTCGGGCTCGGCGACATCGACGACCGACCGATCAGCAGATTCTCGCTCGGGATGAAGCAGCGCCTCGGTCTCGCCGCGGCCCTGTTGCGCCGGCCTCGTCTGCTGATCCTGGACGAGCCGACGAACGGGCTTGATCCGCAGAGCATTCGGGAGGTCCGCGACCTGCTGCTCGAGCTGAACGCCGAGGGAACGACCGTCTTCCTGTCGTCGCACCTGCTCTCGGAGGTCGAAATGCTCTGCACCGAGACAGCGATCATCTGTGACGGCCAACTGGTCGCCCACGACTCCCTTGATGCGCTGTGCGGGCCGACCGGTCGGGTCACCCTGCGCACCCCGGACTCCGACCTCGCGGCGCACCTGCTCGAACGGGTACTCGAAGGCCGCGACGGGCATTCCCTGGTCGCCCGGAC